>DBVO01000010.1:4064-9880 GCA_002308215.1 Christensenella sp. UBA1262 | reverse complement strand
GTCAAAAACATCTTCATTTGCTCTTTTGTCGTATTTTGTGCCTCATCGAGAATGATAAAGCTGTTAGACAATGTGCGCCCGCGCATATAAGCAAGAGGTGCTATTTCAATCTTCCCACTTTCAATGTGACGGAGATAATTATCCTCACCCATCATTTCTTGAAGTGCATCAAATAAAGGACGAAGATATGGGTCAACCTTTTCACTTAAATCACCTGGCAAGAAGCCAAGTTTTTCACCCGCTTCTACTGCTGGACGAGTAAGAATAATGCGATCAACTTCATGGTTCTTCATCGAGGTAACTGCTAATGCAACCGCAAGATAAGTTTTACCGGTACCTGCAGGGCCAACGCCAAAAACAATGCTGTTCTTCTTAATCGCATCCACATACTTCTTTTGGCCAAACGATTTTGCACGTATTATTTTGCCACGAGCAGTTACTGCAATTGTGCTTAAGAGATCAGAAATGTCAAACTTTTCGCCGCTCTTGGCACAGTCAATAACTGTAGTAAGTTGCTGTGGTTTAATAACATCTTTTTTTGCAAGTGTTTCAAGTGCATTTAAAGCATTCAATGTCTTTTCAACATCTGCTTCTTCCCCTACGACTTTTACACTATTTCCAGATGCAAAAATTTGGACTTGAAATTCAGATTTAATTCTGTCGATGTTATAATCCAATTCGCCAAAGACACCCATTAATGTCTCATAATTTTCGAACTGCTTTTCGACTGTAACTATCAAGTATTGTTCCTCCGTGCAAATATAATAGGCGATACTGCCCTATTATTCAATTATTTAAATACTATAGCATATTCTTTTAAATAATGCAATAATTCGCTAAAATGTTTTACTCATGTGGAATCACCATTTTTGTTAATTTTTTAACAAAAAAATACGGGCGCTAATCCTATTTTACCCAGTTAGAATGCTGTTTTACACAATTCAATACATAGAAAAACACCTAAGAAAAAATAAAAGAAAAAGTCCGCATAAGCGGACTTTAACATATTTTATCATTCAGATTAATAGTTGATATCACCATCATCATCTACGTACTCATCATCGAAATATGGTACGTCATCATCACTTGGTGCAGGGATATCATCAAACCCCATATCATCAAAATCAAAAGGCATTTCGTTAGCGCCAACTATTTCTTTCATATCGCCAATCTCATCAATCTTTTCTGGTTGAGGTGATTTAGCCTTACCAAAATCTGCGCCTTCAACTGGCTTTTCTGGAGCCTTATGCTCTTTTGCTTTTGGAGCTTTTACAGTGACATCTGTAAGTGTAATGCCTGCTTCTTTTGCACCCTTCTCTGCTTCACGTTTAGCTTTCTTTTCAGTCTCTTCAGAAGCGACAAATTCTTCGCTTGGTTTTGTGAAGTCTGCATCCTGATCTTCATACTCCATAAATGAAGTTGTATTGCCATCCCATTTAAGTTTAACTTCGCCTATAGCACCGTTTCTGTTTTTCTTAATATCAAGTATAACTTGATCTGGTGGAAGAGCGTTGTTATATTTTGAAGGATTGTGCAAGAATGCAACAACGTCCGCGTCTTGTTCGATAGAACCAGATTCACGAAGGTCTGAAAGCAATGGTGCGTGCCCGTCTCTCTTTTCAACTTCACGTGACATTTGTGAAAGAACAATGATTGGGCAATTCAATTCTTTTGCATAAACCTTGAGTTTTCTGGACATGCTACTTACTTCGACTTGACGACTCTCATTTGAACCGCCACTAGACATAAGTTGCAAATAGTCGATTAAAACAAGGTCAAGACCATGCTCACGTTTTAAACGACGGCATTTGGAAAGAATATCGGATGGAGAGTTCATTGAATAATCATCAATGTAGATATCTGCTGCTATTAAAGCTTTATACGCTTTAAAGAGTTTTGCATAATCGCCAGATCTCATACCACCTGCAACGTTCATTTGATCAAACTCAACTTTTGAAACGTATGCAAGCATACGTTTTGCAAGGAGTTCTGCAGGCATTTCAAGACAGAACAATGCAACTTTTTTCTCATGGTTCAATGCTACGTTTGCTGCAATGTTAAGTGCAAAAGCAGTTTTACCAACAGAAGGACGTGCAGCAAGCAAAACAATTTCACCTGGCTTCAATCCATGTGTCATGCGATCAAAATGTTGGAAATCTGTATATACTACGTTCTTAACAACATGTCCTGCTTGAATATTTTGGATGTTCGTTAAAGCTTCTGCAAAAGCTTGGCTTGCATGAACGAGCTCTTTTGGAGAGTTTTGTTCTGAAATGCCATAAACAATTTGCTCTGCCTTCTCAAGCGCTGCAATGCCGTTTTCTGTTTCATAGCCGAATTTAGCAATACTATTACCTGCTTCGATAACTTTTCTTGACAAACTATCACGTCTTACGATATCAGCATAATATTCGCAATTAACTGCTGATGGGATACCTTCAACAAGTTCACTAAGATATGAGATTGAACCAACCTCATCAAGCTTCCCGGCTTTGTCAAGTGCATCTGACACTGAAACTGTGTCAATAGGAATACTTGCATCTTGCAATTCTTTCATCACACCAAAAATAGTGCGATTTGCTGCAAGATAAAAATCATCACGAGTAAGAGTCGGGATAAGCATATCCGCGGCTTTGTCGTCGATAAGAATTGCGCCGAGAACTGCGTTCTCTGCGTTGATGTTATTTGGCATTCCTCTGCTAATTTTCTGTTCGTTCTTTGCAGGCATAGTACTTCCTTCTAGCGAATATAACTCCAATGATGACTCCTAACAATACGACAGCTGCCGATATCAAAACACCATACCATGTGGCGGAGTTTTGTGTTCTATAAGTCATATATGCAGTATAGTCAAGCGATGTCTCATCAAGGTCGTAATCATGTAGGTATACACCATCTGATTTACCTATGTATTCACCGCCTTTAAGTGATTTATAGATTGTAGCATATTCAAAGACAAGTTTCAATACGTCATATTCAATTCCATCAACATTTAGTTGTTCTTGTGTTAAAGTATCTTTCAAAACACTAAATATCGTTGCTGGTGCAAAATTTACTTCATAATTGTACGCATTATAAAATGCGTTCTCTTGTTTTTTTACATAGTGCCAATTAGCTACAGTGCCTTCAACTTTTAAGTTGTCATTGTTCGTAATTCCAGCAAAAATTGTAAGTTCGTGATTGTCTGGATCATATGATAAACGACGGATATACATCCCATATTCATATTCACCTGATGTCTCCGTTTTGTCACATGCAGAAAATAAAAGGCTTGAAAAAATCACAACTACAAGAGTCGCGGCAATAAGGGCTATCTTTGTTGTGATTTTTCTTTTCATTTTATCACCTGCCATTCAATTAGGCAAAATTATTCAAATGCTTTTTCAAGTTCAGCAAGAGTATCTGCAAACTCTTTCATCGCCTTCTCATAAGGAGCATCTGTTTCAAGGTCAACGTCAGCTAAGCGAATGATATCGAGTGGAGGCAAACTGCCACCTGCAGACAAGAATTGTCTGTACTTGTCAAAATATGCTTCACCTTTCTCAAGAATGTTATTTGCAATTGACACTGCAGTCGTAATACCAGTTGCATACTTGTATACGTAGTAGCTGCGATAGAAGTGTGGGATTCTTGCCCATTCATATTTTATAAGGTCGTTGTGTTCAACTGCCTCACCATAATACTTTTTGTTAAGTGCAAGATATTCTTCTGAAAGATTATCTGCGGTGATTGGTTCACCTTGTTCAACCTTTGTATGAGCGATAACTTCAAATTCACTGAACATTGTTTGCCTAAACAATGTTGTGCGGAACATATCAAGATAATAGCTTAGCAAGTATTTTCTGAGTTCGCCAGTTGCAGTTTTAAGCAAATGCTTAAGAAGCAAAACTTCATTAACAGTTGATGCTATCTCTGCGACAAAAATCTCATACCCTGATTTTTGTTCTGGTTGATTTGAATTTGAATAGAAACTATGCATTGCATGGCCAAGTTCATGTGCCAACGTGAAAACATCATGCACTGTTTCTTGATAGTTAAGAAGAACATATGGGTGAACGCCATAGCAACCCCATGAATATGCTCCGCTATGTTTGCCCTTATTCTCATAAACATCAATCCAACCATCTTTAAATGCTGATGCAAGGGTTTCTTGATAATCTTTGCCCATTACGGAAAGAGCTTCTCTAACTGTCTTTGCTGCATCCTCATATGGCATCTCAACCTTTTGTTCTTTAACAATTGGGAGATAGAGATCGTACATGTTAAGAGTGTCAAGGCCAAGAACCTTCTTTCTAAGAGCAATATATCTATGAAGTGGCTCCGTTCCCTTATCAACTGCTTCTAGCAGTTTTCTATAGCATGTAGGTGGAACATTCTCTTTATACATTGAGTAATCAAGTGCATTCTTAAAACCACGGATCTTTGCAAAGAACCAATCCTTTTTAACATTGCCTGCATAGTTAGCTGCAATCATATGAATATGATCTTTGTATGCTGTGAACATGCTATCAAAAGCTCTTGCTCTAACATCTTGATTTGGGTTTTGCAAAAGGAGTCCATACATGCCGTGACTAAGCTCAATCTTTTCGCCTTTTTCATCTTCAACTGGCTTGAACTTAATATCAGCATCATCAAACATAGAAAAAACTTCTGCGTTAGTATCTGCAAATATTTGCATCTCGCTAAGAAGCTTCTCTTCTTTCTTTGAAAGAACAATCTCCTTTTCTCTAATGAGGTTCTCAAACTCAACTGAATAATCTTTAAAACGTTTCTTATTCTTGAGTTCTTCAAGTCTCTCTTTAGAAAGCTCACAAAGTTCAGGTGTAATAAATGAAGCTATTGATGAATACTTAACGATAAGCATTTGAGCTCTATCAGACATTGCTTGATATTCAGCTTTGCGAGAGTCTTCATCTCTTCTCATCTTTGCATAGCAATACAGACGCATGATGTCATGTATAATGCGCGTAGAAAGATCAAGGCACTCAAAAATAGAATCATCGTCTTTCAAATTGTCTTGGTATTTTGCAAGATGTGGAATTCTTTCATCAGTTGCAAAATAGGACTCTTCCCATGCTTCGTTTGACGCAAAAATGTCTTCAAGTTTCCATTTGAATTTTGCTTCAACGTTTTCTCTTTCAAAAACCATAATATATCTCCTAAAATTATATCTCTAGGTTAAGCCATCAAAAACACACAGTTAAACTGCCTTTTGTGAAATTTAATGTCTTATCATTATCACTCAATAAAGAGTGTGTCATCCAAAAACTCTGGCTCGCAAGTAAGTCTTACACCTAGTTTTCTAAATGGATTTTCATCTGCCTTATATAGCATATGTGTGGAGTGAGCTTCACAGTTTTGTAAGTTGTGAAGTTGTTCCATAGCATTAGCTGCATTAGCATCACTAGCAGCACAAATTGAAAGTGCAAGCAATGCTTCTTCAAGAGTAAGTGTGCTGTTATGCTCATGAAGAATAGATGCTTTCAAATCAAGGATAGGACCAATAACATATGGCGAGATAAGCTTTTGCTTATCGTTGATTCCAGCAAGGACTTTNNCTTTAACAGCATTGAATACGCAAGCCGCTGAAGCACTCATACGATCGCTATTCTTACCTGTTACAATTTGACCTGTTGGAAGCTCTATAGCAACAGCACCACAATTCTCATGACGTGCGCTCTTTTCTTTAGCGATTTGTGCAACCTTTCTATCTGCTGGACTAATGCCAAGACGTGACATTAAGAACTCAAGTCTTGAAATAGTGTCTTCTTTTGCAGCACCAGTCTTCAAATCACAAAGTGCTTTATAATATCTTC
>DBVO01000010.1:0-3988 GCA_002308215.1 Christensenella sp. UBA1262 | reverse complement strand
TTAACACCCATGTCTGTTGGAGACTTGTAAATACACTCTTTGCCTGTAATCTTAGCAAGGATGCTGCTTACAACTGGGAATACTTCGATGTCACGGTTATAGTTAACAGTTATTTCTCCATATGCTTCAAGGTGGAAGTTATCTACCTTGTTAACATCTTGAAGATCTGCTGTAGCTGCTTCATATGCAACGTTAACAGGATGGTTGAGAGGAAGGTTCCAAATTGGGAACGTTTCAAATTTTGCATAACCAGCTTCAACGCCATGTTTATTTTCATGATAAAGTTGACTGAGACAGGTTGCCAACTTTCCGCTGCCTGGGCCAGGAGCTGTTAAAACCACAAGTCTACGTGTTGTTTCAATATATGGGTTTGCACCATATCCTTCATCTGAAACAATTGTATCGATCTCGTGTGGATAACCTTTGGTTGGGCGATGGATATAAACTTTAATACCACGATTTTCAAGTTTTTGCTTATAAGCAAGTGCACCTTGTTGGTCTGTAAACATGGTAATAACAACGCAGTTGATAAATATTCCCATTGAAGAGATGTTATCAATCATACGCTCTACTTCACTACCATATGTAATGCCGTAGTCCGCACGCATTTTATTTCTTTCAATTGCATTTGCGTTGATGCAAATAATGAGTTCCGCCTCATCTTTAAGCTTTTGTAAAAGCTTTATCTTTGCTGCTTTATCAAAGCCTGGCAAAACTCTTGCAGCATGCAAGTCATCAAACAACTTACCACCAAACTCGAGGTACAGCTTATCAAAATGGCTGATACGTTCGAGAATGTGTTCGGATTGTTTTTGCATATAAAGTTCACTATCAAACCCTATCCTGTCCATAGTCTTCCTCTCAAGTAAATCTTTTTTTTTGCAGTATCACTAGTGATACTGATAATGCTTTATTTTATTTTATTCTTTTAATTTGTCAATACTAAACACAAATTGTGTTTAAATTTTATTCTGGTATGCGAACAACAAGTTCAATTGGTGCTGTTCTGAAGAGTTGTTTGCCCTTAGTCACACGAGTGTCAAGACGAATATCATCTGTATTAATAACTCTTGTTTCAGGACCGGCTACAAACACTAAATCATATGGCATTTTTACTGTAGAAATAAACTTAACAACTGCCTTCTCTAATTCGACAAGTTTAACACCTTTCAAGTATCTTGATGACACATCTATTGTCGATGTTATAACTCTCTTCACATAACCATTGTTTGTAGCAACTATAATTTCACCTTCTTCTTCAACTTGTCCACCAAAGGCAATAGTTGCTCCATCATTGAGCTTCATGCCTTTGACGCCAGCTGCTTTTCTGCCTTGAATTGGAACTTCAACCGCGTTATAAATAAGCACTTGTCCATCCGTTGAAACTTCCATAACGCTCAAGTCATCGTTAACAACTTCAGCATTTATAAGTTCATCCCCGTCTGCAACTATTATGGCTTGCAAATAGGACTTAGTTGTTTCTGTAAACTCGCCAAGGTCTACTCTCTTAACCATTCCAAGTTTTGTAAACAAAATCAGCTCGCCAACTGGTGCACCATCAAAGAAGATAAGTTTGACAATGTTTTCACCGGTTTTAACATCTTGATTAAGTGTTCCAACTTTATAAGCTTTTTCTTTAAAGCGTTTTTCTGGAAGATTTGTAACATCAATCTTTACAAGATTGCCAAAGTTTGTGAATGCATAAAGATTGCCTTTGTTATTGACTGACAATGCTTGTACTGGAAGAGCTTCTTTATCAATGGATGCAAAATCTTTTTGTGACATTGAGAAACTCTTTTGTGACATAAATCTCAAAAGACCATCATTGTTCAAACAAATTACACCATCACGATATGGAATTGCTTCTGCTTCACTTGGCGCTTGATAATTATCTGCTTGTTCTTCATTAGAAACAATAACCGACATACGTGCAGAACTCTGATTCTTTCTAATTTCAAGAAGTTCTTCTTTAACTACTGCAAGTTGTCTCTTCTTGCTATCAAGAATTGCTTGGAGCTTAGCAATTGTCTTTTCAAGATTTGCAAGTTCTTCTTCAAGTTTGCCTACTTCAAGTTTTGCAAGGCTCTTCAAACGCATATCAAGAATTGCTTGAGCTTGAACATCGCTAAGATCAAACTTTTCACGCAATGCATCTTTTGCCTTTGCTGTTGATTCGCTTTCTTTAATGATACGAATGACTTCGTCAATATTGCGAATAGCAACTAACAAGCCTCTAACTATTTCTGCCCTTGCCTTAGCTGCTTTAAGATCATAAGTAGCGCGCTTGACAATTATTTGACGTTGATACTCAACATAATATTTAAGATATGCTTTAAGGCTCAATTGCTCTGGCTTACCATTTGCGATTGCAACCATATTAATTGAATATCCCATTTCGAGATTGCTCTTCTTCATGAGGAAAGACACAATCTTGTTTACTTCTGCATCACGTCTTAATTTGATAACTGCACGGTTACCATTCTTGTCACTCTCATCAACAACATCTGCTATGCCAGAAAGCAACTCTTTGTTTTGTTCTTTAAGGTCTGCTATGCGTTGCAAAAGCTCCGCTTTTGACACTTGATATGGAATTTCTGTAATAACGATATTCTTCTTACCATTATCATCGTTTTCTATATGCAAGCGAGAACGAATAATTATTTTACCTTTACCTGTTTCGTAAATAGATTCAAGACTATCAACAGGGATAATAAAGCCACCTGTTGGGAAGTCAGGTCCATGGAAAACTTCAAGTAAATCCTTTGTCGTGCAATTTGGATTATCTATTTGCATGACAACGGCATCTATACACTCACCCATATTGTGAGTTGGAATATTTGTTGCTAGACCAACAGCAATACCATTTGCGCCATTTACCAGCAAGTTAGGGAAACGGCCAGGAAGAGTCGTTGGTTCTTCGGCACTATCATCAAAGTTAGGTTGCCAAATAACAGTCTCCTTATCTATATCACGGAGCATTTCAAGAGCAAGTGGGCTCATCCTTGCTTCTGTATAACGATAAGCAGCAGCTGAGTCTCCATCCACAGAACCAAAGTTACCATGACCATCAACAAGTTTCATTCGCATAGCGAATGGTTGTGCAAGTCTTACGAGTGCGCCATATACGGAACTATCACCATGTGGATGATATTTACCAAGACAATCACCAACTATCTTTGCACATTTCTTATGCGGTTTATCAGGTGTCAAACCCATCTCGTGCATAGAATAAAGAACTCTACGTTGAACAGGTTTTAATCCATCTTCAACACGTGGAATTGCACGATCAAGAATTACGCTTTCAGAATAAGGCATCATTGAGTTATGCATTACCTCTTCAAAAACGGAATTCAATATAACAGAATTAAATTCAATTTCTTGCATTTGCTTCTTTGCCATAATATCTCCTCCGCCTTATTCCTCTATATTCTTTGAGATTTTGAAATCATCAATCTTGTTAAAATCAGCATATTGATAAATATAATCCTTTCTGATATTGCTATCATCACCCATAAGTATCGTAATACGCTTATCTGCCATTGCTGCATCATCAACTTCAACTCTTGTAAGTGTACGCTTTGCTGGGTTCATTGTTGTATCCCAAAGTTGTTCCGGGTTCATTTCACCAAGACCTTTGAAGCGTTGAAGAAGCGCGTTTTTGCCCATCTTCTTTTGGCCTTCAATAAGAGCTGCATCATCATAGCAATAAAGGATTTCATCCTTTTTCTGCAAACGATAAAGTGGTGGCATACCAATGTAGACATGTCCTTCCGTAATAAGTTCACGCATATAACGGAAGAAGAACGTTAAGAGCAAAGCTCTAATATGTGCACCATCTTGGTCAGCATCTGCTAGGATTATGACTTTGTCATATTTAAGACTTGACAAATCAAAGTCGGGATCAATACCCGTTCCAAGAGCACTAATAAGCGTTGCAAACTCTTCATTTGCAAGTATTTTTTCTAGGCTTGCCTTCTCAACATTGAGT
>DBVO01000059.1 GCA_002308215.1 Christensenella sp. UBA1262 | reverse complement strand
ATAGAATAGTTCGCTACGAGTATGCTGGACTCTATAACATAGATGAAATAGAGTTTGGCATAGGTCTCAAGGACATCAAACAAATAATAGTCGTTGAGAACATCATCATAATAGAGCCCATACTTTTCCGTGTCATAGCCAAAGAGTTGCAGATCGGCGTCATGATGCTTTTCATACCGAGATTTTTTCTTCCGGACAAACTCTGAACAGGTGGCAAGATTGAACACTGTGCCATATTCCATACATTTCTTGAGTTCCATTTCAAATGAAATCCATGGGAAGTAAGGGAAACGCATATCATTTTTTTGCAAGAGTTCAAACGCTTTTTGTCTGAACATAACTTCTTGTGACAGTGCCATGTCCGTCATGGTCGTGGTCTTCTTTTTGCCCATACTTCCGCAAGTCATTTCAACGATTGGAAGAGAGTTTATAAACCCACAATTTTGGGCTTCTTTATGCCGCAAAATATCGTCTGCAATTCGCTTGCGAAAACGGTCAAAAAGAACAAGCAAAAACGGCGTCAAAATCCACCACGGAAAACGGCTAAAAAACACACTCAAATCCACGACCAATTTCTTCAACTGAGCATACAAAGACGGCATATCGAAGGACACCACAAAATAGAAATAGTAGCCGAGAGCCGAGATTAAAATGCTCGCAAAGTTAAAAGAAAAACACCATGCAATAATCCACAAAATATAGATGTATTTGTGTGCCTTCAAGAAGTCTATAAAAGACATTATTTGCGTCTTAATCGGCAGATAGGAATGGGCAGACATTTTCTTCCAAATCTTGAGCGGAACGGTGTCAATATTATGCTTTGTATTTGAACTGTTATATAGCATTTTCACAAGCACTACAAGGGCAACGATAACCGGCAAAATAATGAGCGAGATTTTTGAAAATCCTGCGATTTTATGAGCCACTTCATCCCAGTATTTTACGAAATTATGAGCGTCAAAAAGAAGCCCAAAATATGCCTTTACTCCTGCCTTGAAACCATCTATATTAGAGGGTAGCAAGTTGCCAAAAACTATTGCTTCAGACGGCTCGTTTATGCCGAGTGAGATTGTCGCATCCAAACCGAGTATTTTGCAGAAATAAAACTTTATTGATACAATCAAATCTTGTAAACTCTCTATTGTGCGAACATAGGAAGATTGATACACGAAAACAGCAAGCAGAATTGTGCCCGCTGAAATCAGTATTGCAAGTATGATATTTACCGCAAAATTACGCTTTTCATTCATAGAAAAACACCTCCTACATCCGCCGGAGATACAGATAGTTGGCTACCCGTATAAACCAGATAGCCAACCACTGTCCCCAAAAGAATTAGAGCAAGAATTACCATTATTCTTTTGAAGATTTTCATGTTGCACCTCACCCAAGTTTTATACTGCACTCAGCCGTTATTTCAGGGTTGTCTGTGCTGGTTGCGATGAGCTTCAAATATACTGTTATTGTAAACAAAACTTTGTAGTATTTTATAAAGTTCACCGTGCAATTCAAGCCGTCTATTTCAAGCCCAACAAACTCTTGCGGATCTTTGTCTTTTACCGCCCAATACGCAACACTTCCTGTCTTGTCTTCATCCCAAACGAGAGTCCATTCAACCTCTTGCAATGAGTTCAAAGGCTCAACTGTTGCCGTTATCAAATAGGATGTTTCACCATCTGCAAAAGCGATGTCATAAGAAGGTGTTGGGATGGCATAAAACAGCATTGAAATCAAGACCAAAAACAGCATAAAAATTATGCCTATTTTGACCATCAATTTTTCATGAATTGTCATCATTTTTTACCTCCTTTTTTCGCTTCAATTTCTTAACCGCTTTGAATGGCAAAGTGATGAGCCAAATAATCGCTTTTATGATGTATGGAAGAAGTGGCACAAGCAGTATAAGCAAGATAATTAGCAAGATTGCAGCAAGGATTAGTTTCCACCAATCCAAAGTTCTCGGCGGTGCCGTTATTCCATTGATGACATCAATAGGACTTGCAACAACAGGGATTATCGTGTATTCGCCGTCTTTGTTGAAAGTTAGCTCGATTATATCAAAATCAAAGAATACCGTTTCTTGTGCGCAGTATGTGTCCGCGTCACTTTCAGCAACGCCGTCTCTTCCAACTCCCCGGCAGAAATAGTCCGTGCTTGCAAACCTGAAAAGGACAACCGAACAATCATTGAGAATTGCGTGCGCATACATTGCTTGTATATCACTTACATCATCTGCGTTTACGAGCAAATTCCTTGAAATGCCGCTTGAAGCGCCCACGAGATCTGATGCCTTTACAATCACGATAGGATTTACATCATGATATTCTTCACTGGTCGAAGGCCATGAAAAGCCAAAATCCCACAGTTTGTCCCACCATGAGTGATTGCTATCATAAGAACTCAAATTGAAAGTGTCTTCAAGGTCTATCGTGATGTCGTTATGTCCTCTAGTCCTGCCGGAATCAACACTTGACTCAAAAAGCATTGCCGGAATGTCTCTACCTTCGCCAATTTTGTCATAATTTGTAAGATTTTGTTGTCTTGCGTAATTGTAAAGCCAATCTTGCACCACATTAGCGGATACATCACCGGCTATTGGATCACTATACAAGAACGAAAACACATCGCTCTCATTGGACACGGGGCTATAAAACGCATAGAAATAGTTGGGAGAATAACTGTAAACAGTTGTCCTATCCGTAGAGCCATTCCAAAATGTTTCAGATGAACTCTTGATGTTGTATGCCCAACTATAACTTTCCGTAGTGTTTACAACTACAAACGGCGGCGCACCACTTGATACGCTCGAATGCTGATGTCCATACCACATAGTAAATGCTGTGCTGTCATTCTCGCCTACATACGGCAAGAGATAATTGTCATAGAAATCCCTATTGGAAGTGACAAACATCTTTTGCGTCTTGTATTCCCACCATTCGGCTCTTATTTTTTGAAGATTGCCATAATCTCTCAGAAAGTGATTAGGCAACTCGAAATACACCGTGTTCACTTCGTTATAGTGACCGCTTCCGAGAGATGAAACGCCTTCCGTTCTGAAATATGTATGATGCACTTCAAGCTCGCAAGTTTCCAACTGCTCAATATCACAATTTAGCGTGGACTCTGCTTCTGCATCCGGTCCATAGCCCTTAGAATAACCTGTAAACTTGTATGTGCCACCAACGCCATATTCCGTTGCGTTTTGCTTGCCATAGGTCAAAAGTTCAACACCAGATACATCATATCTGCGTTCATTTGAGTTGACCCTATCCACGAACTCTTTGCCGTCTATCTTGCGGTCTATGACCTTGAACTTATAAAACAAGCCCTTGTAGCGTGCGTCTTCAACCTTGCCACAATACTGCAATCTGAACTTTTCATACCGAGAAGGCACTCCGTTTGAATACTCCGTTGCCATTTGTATCTTGTTTTGTTGCGTATTGGTGGCAAAGTTGATTCCTTGCGGGTTATATACATAGATATAGAGCCCGTAGTTAGACCGCATATTTGCCTTGAATGAATAGCAATACTCAACAAACGAAAACAATGATGTTTGCTTGGACTCGTCAAAGGGGTAGTTGCGGATGTCAAAAGGTTGCCCGTTGACCGTGCTTGAAGATAAATCTTCAAGAACAACTGTTGAATCAAAAGAAATTGAGTCTGCATAAGCCGTGTTTTGATAATTATGCACACCAATAAATGATGTGCATAACATAA
>DBVO01000008.1 GCA_002308215.1 Christensenella sp. UBA1262 | reverse complement strand
GGACCTGCACCGATAATAGCAATTTTTTCATCAAACTTGCCATATACAGATGGGACAATCTTCTTAGGAATATATCTATTCTCTTGTGCGATTTCTCTATCTGCAACAAATTTCTTAACTGCATCGATGCTAACGGCTCTATCAATAGTTCCACGTGTACATGCGTCTTCGCAACGTTTGTTACAAATGCGTCCGCATACTGCTGGGAATGGGTTTTGAGTCTTGATAAGAGCAAGTGCTTCTTCGTATTTGCCTTCTTTTGCTTTTCTCAAATAACCTTGTACTGGTACGTGAGCTGGGCAAGCAACTTTACAAGGAGCTGTACCTGTAGCATATGTATCGCTAAGTCTTGCTGTATCACGATAGTTTTCATCCCATGCATATTTGCCCCATTTGATTGCATCTGGAAGTGGAGCTTTTGGATATTCAACTTCGCTACCGTCTTTCTTGCAAAGCTTTTGACCAAGTTTAACAGCACCTGCTGGACAGTTCTCTACGCAGAGACCGCAAGCAACACAGTTTTCCTTAGTAACCTTTGCTGTATATGCAGAACGGGAAAGGTTTGGTGTGTTGAAAAGCATGGATGTACGAAGTGCGTTACAAATCTTAACATCACAGTTNNATTTTATCTTCGCCGTCGATGTTTGTGATTTGATGTACGAAGCCATTTTCTTCAGAAAGCTTGAAGATTTCAAGTGCTCTTTCTTTTGTAATATAATGTGCTCTGCCTGTTTCAACAGCATAGTCTGCCATATCACCAAGTTGTACGCACCAATCATTTACATCATCACCGCATCCGTCGCCTGTGACTGCACGTGAAGCACGGCATGAGCAAATACCTGCTGCAATGTGTCCATCATACTTTTGGAGCCAGTAAGAAATCTTTTCAACATTGATATGATCGTTGTTCATCAAAACTTCTTTTTCAACTGGGATGACATGCATACCAACACCATCGCCGCCTTCAGGAATCATTTGTGTGATACCAGCAAGTGGGATGAATGTCATTCTCTCAAAGAAGTTAGTAACTGCAGGATTTCTTTCAATTCTATCTAAAGATGAATTGAAGAGCTCAGCAGAACCTGGGACGAAGAAGCAAACACGCCATTCGCGATGTTTAATCTTTTCTTCTTCAGACATTGTGCGAACATCAAAGTCATATTTTGGACCATTATCATCGTAACGCTCGCCATAACCATATTCAAGAATACCAATTACGGACATTTGATCGAGCAATTTGATGAGGTGTGATGGCTCAACTTCTCTATTCATCTTGATCAATTCATCAAGATTATAGAACTTTCTGAGCTTCATCTTGTTAGCAATGTCGCACATCTCAGGTGTTAACATTTCTCTGAGTCCCCAGTATTCTGGATCTTCAGTCTTTAAACCTGTAATCTTGTGAACGACAACGTCTGTGATCTTTTTGCCAAGCTTCAAATACTTTTTGCTATCGGCATTTTTTGCTTCGCCTTGATATTTGGAGCGAGCAAGAGGTGATTGTTCAGGCATTTTTAATTCTCCTTGAATGTATTTACTTTATTTTCAAAATAATTTGCAAGAGCTTCAATCCCTTCTCCAGTACGATTACTAATTGCAATTACTGTGGCGTTAGGATTTCGCATCTTTATATTTTCAACACATTTGTCATAGTCAAATGTGAAGAATTTCAAAGCATCAATTTTACTAATGATGACAAGGTCGCACTTCTCAAACACAAGTGGGTATTTGATAGGCTTATCGTCGCCTTCACTAGTAGATAGAATTACGATGTCTAGGCATGCACCGGTGTCAAATTCGGCTGGGCACACAAGGTTCCCGACATTCTCTAAAAATACTAGATCAAATGCTTTACCATCTACTGCATTAAGACCAGTCTCAGTCATGTATGCATCTAAATGGCACATCCCGCCTGTGTGAAGTTGAATGGATGCAACACCTGTATTTTTTACAATGGACTTTGCATCAACGTCACTATCAATATCAGCTTCCATAACCGCAATNNTTTCAAGCGATTAATTAGCGACGTAAGTGTTGATGTTTTGCCAGCACCAGGCGATGACATAACGTTGACAAGATACACCCCTTGCTGTTTAAGTTTGAGGCGCAATTTGTCCGCTTCAGCATCGTTATCCGCAAAAACGGATTTTTCTAGCAAAATAGTGCGCACTTTAGTGTCCATACATATTTATTATACTTTATAATAAATCCATTTGCAATATCTTTTGAACACATTAAATATGCGATTTCTGCCATACGTTTCAAAACACTTTGTACGGTTTCGTTCGATAATGTAAAAGTGCTTATAAAATTACTTCATAAAACGTTTCTGTATGGTACTTTTTTTAAGAAAAATATTTACAAAGCCACTTTCAAGTTGTATTATATCCTGTAGGAAGTAAATATAATTTACAGACAAAACATAAAAACATATAGGAGAAAATTATGGCAGACAAAAAAGAAAGAGTTTGTATCATTGGTGGTGGTCCTGCAGGTCTTGCTTGCGGTGTCTATCTTGAAAAG
>DBVO01000053.1:16922-17565 GCA_002308215.1 Christensenella sp. UBA1262 | reverse complement strand
GCTTTTTTTATCATAGCACTGGTATCAGCTTGAAGCTTCGCTTCAAATTCTTCTCTCGCTATTTTATTTTCAAGTTCTTTTCTGCGTAATTCCAGTTGAATATGTTTAAAATCGAAGAGCCTACGCTTTTCGCTTTCCGTCATATTTTTGTTCGTTAAGAATTTGTTGCCAGTATAAACTTTGTTTCCTTTCATTTGCTGTCCCATTAAAAAAGCGCATCATTGCGCTTTTTCAATCATATAACCTTCTTTGCTATCTTTTATTACATACCCAAGAGCCATAATCTCTGCACGAAGCGCATCTGCTGTTGGCCAATCTTTTGCCTTCTTTGCTTCAAAACGCTTTTCGGCAAGTTCCTTTACGTCCTCAGGGATAAGCACATTAGCATTTGCATCGGTTTGTTTTGCTTCATAATACGCAATAAACTCAGCTGGGTTGTGGCGGAAGAAACCAAGCAATCCATATGTGTCACGCAGTTGTCTTGCATCTGAAACACAGTTTGCATCACCAGCTTTCAATTCTGCCTTTATACGTTTAAAATATCCAAAAAGATCTGCGAGCGCTTTTGCGGTGTTGAAATCGTCATCCATAGCTTTGTCAAATTCTGCGTCTATTTCTGCGTTACCACCATCTTTGCTTAAGC
>DBVO01000053.1:16705-16905 GCA_002308215.1 Christensenella sp. UBA1262 | reverse complement strand
GGATTTATCAACTTCGTCAAGAACTTTATAAAATTCATACATATGCTTGTCTGCATCTGGGAAAAGACTATCTATAATATTAATGTCTCCACGATAGTTCGTTTGCAAAAGTGCATACTTGACCGTTTCTGGTGAATATTTATCTAAGAGATCTGCGAGAAGAATGCTGTTGCCTAAGGATTTGCTCATTTTTTGTCCAT
>DBVO01000053.1:14036-16618 GCA_002308215.1 Christensenella sp. UBA1262 | reverse complement strand
GCTATTTCATTTTCATGGTGCGGGAATATAAGATCTCTACCACCGCCATGAATATCTATTTGCTCTCCAAAGGCTTTTCTGTTCATAGCAGAGCACTCAATATGCCAACCTGGTCTTCCTTTGCCCCATGGAGATTCCCAAAATACTTCTCCTTCTTTAGCAGACTTCCAAAGAGCAAAATCCAAAGGATTTTGTTTATTCTCTTCGTTTTCTATACGGACGCTCTCGTAGGCGTCTTCAGTGCGACGTCCGCTGAGCTTACCATAGCCCTTAAAACTTTCTACTGAAAAATAAACATCGCCTCTCTCTGTGGCGTACGCATTGCCATTTTCAATAAGTTTTGAGACAAAGTCAATTATGTTATCAATATTACATGTAGCCTTTAACCAAATTGTTGGATCATCAACTTCAAACTTGCGCATTAGTTTGTCAATACGCTCTATCATCATCTCTGCATATTCAAGTGCTGGGATGCCTGTTTCGTTTGACTTGGCAATGATTTTATCGTCTACATCTGTATAGTTGCGCGCATAATTAACTTTAAAACCCTTCTTTTCAAGATATTTACGAATGATATCGTAAATAAGAGCTTGATAAGCATGCCCAATATGCGCGTCTCCAGACACAGTAATACCGCAGGCATACATATTTACTACGCCTGGGTTAATTGGTACAAAATCTTCTTTTCTTCTTGTTAATGTATTGTAGATTTTCATAAGTCTTTCGACCTTTTTGTGATTACTTTTCTAAAATATCTTTTGCTTGTTCAAGATTTACATTGTTTTCATCAATGCAAATAGAATATTTGCAAGCATTAATTCCTTCTGCTTTTTCAAGCTCGCCGAGACGTTTGTTAATACGTGCAAGTTCTTCTAAAATTGGGTCTGGCAAAGATTGAGACATTTCATCTTCAACTTTTATTCCATTTTGTTTTACAACTCTGCCTGGAACACCAACAACAGTGGAATGAGGTGGTATATCTTTTAACACCACACTCCCTGCGCCAATTTTAGAATGCTCGCCTATGGTTACTGGCCCAAGAATGCTTGCTCCTGCTGACACCATAACACCTTGTTCTAGTGTTGGGTGACGTTTACCTGTATCTTTACCGGTTCCACCTAAAGTAACACCTTGATATAGAACGCAATCATTCCCTATTATAGATGTTTCACCAATTACAAGCCCTACACCATGGTCTATAAAAATACCTGTGCCAATTTCTGCCGCTGGGTGAATGTCTATGCCTGTTTTAATCTTTGTTCTATATGAAATATAGAAAGCAAGATGTTTGTGTCCTTTTTGATAGAAATAATGAGCATAGCGATATCTTACCAACGCTTTATAACCAGTATATGTGCGTCTTACAAGACTACGGCTTGTTGCCGCAGGATCGCTTGCCAAAATTTTATCTAGGTCAATTTTTTTAGCTTCTCTAATAGTCATAATTATTCCTTCTCAGAATTTTCTGGTTTTTCTACAGATGGAACTTCTTCAACTTTTGGTTCGTCAGCCTTCTTTTCCTCTTCTCCTCTGTTTAATTTGGATGAAAAGAGAGTTGCTTCTTCGCTAACTTCTTCGCCGAAGAGTTTATTAATCTCATCTTCGTATATAGTCTCTTTTTCAAAGAGAAGTTTAACCATTGCATCCATAATTGGACGATTGTTCTTCAATATATCAAGTGCAACTTGATATTGTGCATCGAGAATCTTCTTAACTTCTTCGTCAATCTTTGCAGCAACTGCATCGCTGTAGTTTAATTGAGTTTGATAATCTCTGCCTAAGAACACTTCTTCGCTTGCGCCAAGATACATGTTTCCTATTTCATCACTCATGCCCCATTCTGTAACCATCTTGCGAGCAAGTTGAGATGCGCGTTGAATATCGTTTGATGCGCCTGTTGAAATATCTTGTATGACAAGTTCTTCAGCAGCACGTCCAGCCAACAACATTGCAATATTATCAAGAAGTTTCCCTCTTGTCATATGATTATCATCATTATCTGGAAGAGTAATTGTATAACCTGCAGCTTGTCCACGAGGAATAATGCTTACTTCGTGTACGCTGTCGCAATGTTTCATGAGTTTTGCCACAATTGCATGGCCTGATTCATGATATGCAGTTATACGTTTATCTGATTCTGTAACAACACGGCTCTTCTTTGCTGGACCAGCCATAACTTTGTTTATAGCTTCGCTAATATCTTTCATGTTGATAAGCTTTCTATTCTCACGAGCAGCAAGAATTGCAGCTTCGTTCAAAAGGTTTTCAATATCAGCACCTGTAAATCCAGATGTAAGACGTGCAAGACTCTTGAAGTTAACCTCGTCTGCCAAAGGTTTATTGCGTGAATGTACTTTAAATATTTCTTCTCTACCTTTAACATCTGGGATGTTAACATAGATTTGACGGTCAAATCTGCCTGGCCTCATAAGAGCCGGGTCAAGAATATCAACACGGTTGGTTGCTGCCATAACGATAATTGAACTTTCTGCTTCAAAACCATCCATTTGAACAAGGAGTTGGTTAAGAGTTTGCTCTCTTTCATCGTTACCACCGCCAAGGCCTGCACCTCTTTGACGACC
>DBVO01000053.1:7323-13961 GCA_002308215.1 Christensenella sp. UBA1262 | reverse complement strand
TCTCTAACACGAGAAGCACCAACACCAACAAACATTTCTACGAAATCAGAACCGCTGATTGAGAAGAATGGAACGTTTGCTTCACCTGCAACTGCTTTAGCAAATAATGTTTTACCTGTTCCTGGAGGGCCAACAAGCAATACACCACGTGGAATACGTGCACCGATGTCCATGTATTTCTTTGGATATTTCAAGAAATCAACGATTTCTTGTAATTCTTGTTTTTCCTCTTCAGCACCAGCTACATCTGAAAAACGAACTTTGATATCTCTAACTTGGTTTGCAGTAGTTTTACCAAAGTTAAGCGCTTGGCTGTTTGTGCCATTAGCACGACGGATGATAAACAAAATAATGATAAAGAAGATTGCATATAATGCAATTGGCAACAAGGATGTCAACCAACTTCCCTTAGATGGATCATTATATTGAACTTTGGTGTTAGCAATTTTTTCTGCTACTTCTACTTTGCCAGCAGCAGCTGCTTCTTCTGCCCAAGTAGATAAATCATCGCCAAAAATAGCACGACTTGGAATATATGCGACATATTTAAATGACTTATCTCCAGACTTTTTGATTGAAACTGAATATGTTCCGTTAACATAAAGCTCTTCAACTTCGCCATTTTTGAGCATTGACTCAAGACTGCTATCAGAACCCGCATAATATATCTCTTTTGGTCTTGTAAGTTCGTATGCCAAAACGAATGCTACCACAAGCATAATAATTATGCCGAAAATAAATAAAATTCTTCTTGTGGATGGTTTCATGAATCCTCCTGACAGGATTAGTTTATGCGTACACGCGCAACTGGGCGCGCTTATCATCATACATAATCACATTTATTTGTCTATTATAAAAATTAAAGCAAAAAAAGTCAACGCAAAACTATGCCTGCGCCCGCTTATTTCCTATATATAGTGTTGTAGAAATATTAAACAACTATTAAAATTCGATTTTTTTATTAAAAGTTTTAAAAATATTGGCGATTCGTTTTATCAATTTAAAGACAAATCCATATGTTTTGCGCAGCATCTATTACCCTATTAAAATGGCAATTTCAGACACTATTTGGGCAAATTTACGAATAAGCTATAAACATAAAAAATATGATTTTCAAGCATCTAACCATATTTTTTTGGTAATAATCTTACCCGTAATATTATATGGCGTTATATGAATATTTTCTTAGAATGCCACCCTTACAAAAAAATATTGTTGCATATATTAAATAAACAAGCTATAATAAGATGAAATAATATTCGTGGGTGCGCTACTCGTGCGCCTGTAAGGGAAAAGATGGGCACTATTTTATCAGCTGCATTTTCATATGCCGACATAGCATTGCTTGCATTGCTTGGTCTCGGCCTGGTACTCGGCCTTATCCGTGGTGTAGCAAAGTCTTTCAAAGGCTTCTTTCTTGCTATAGCAATTATTCTTTGTTCCTTGCTTCTTGTAGGCGCCACCTTTACGAAGGTGCGCTCTATTAGCGTGTTTAATAAATTAGATGACAAAATCGTTTCCTCCTCTAGCGGTTGGGGTATTGCTTTTAACAGCCCTCTTTACAAGGAAGATGATGGTAGTTTCTATATTGAAGTCCAACAAGATGGGGAAATGCAACATGTTCCTCTTAAAAACGCAGATGGCTTTAAAGGAATGATTGCTAATTTCTTAGCGGAAAAATTTGTAACCGAGGAAGGCCATTCTCTTGGCGAAGTCGCAGCAGACTGGATCACAAATATAGTCGTTTCGGCTGTTTGTTTTATCGTATTTAGCATCGCTCTGGGTGTTATTTGTTGGCTTATTCGAAAATTGTTCGAGAAGATGCATAATTCCGAAAGTTCTGCTATTAAATGGATAGATCGCATTTTGGGTGCGCTCGTTTCTGCTGCATTAACACTACTTTTTGTTTTAGTAGTGTTTGCTATATTCCATATCTTTGATAATAAGATGGCAATTGTAACAGATTATCTTAAAAATTCTGCTGTTTGCGGCTATCTCTATCAAAACAACCCAATTTCTACTGTTTTCTCAAAGATTTTCGGCTAAAGCCGAACAGTGAGGTGAAATATGAAAGTTTTAAAAGGTACTTTAACCTTCGTTCTTGGTATGATAATCGGTATCATACTCTTTGTTTTGGCAATCGGTGGTACGGTTGTCGCTCTTGGTATGGCATTCAAGGTTGGCCAATTACAAGAGAAATTTACAGATGCGGAAATTATTTCACATGAAAGCGATGTGTATGATCAAACGGTACTCGATGCTGTAAAATCTATCATCGGAGATTTCCAAAACTTCGACCAGTTATCGCTCGAAAAACTCTATCAACATTATGGTATTGCTGCTCTCAACGGAATTGGTGGATTAGATTTTAAAGATAGAGATTTCTATTCTGCTCCTATTAAGGATATAATGGGCGACTTCTCGATAATTGTTAACAGTTTCACCTTGCGTGATGTAAGTACGCTCACTGGCAATGATTTTGAATCATATAACCTCCCTATCCTCACTGACAACCTTGATAATAACGTAAAGGGAGCATTGGACAATATCCTTGGTTCTATTAAAGGTGACTTAACTGTACGTACAATTAAGACAAAACTTATCCCTGATTTTAATATTGAAAATGACCTTATTAAAGCACTCCAAGACATACCATTCTCAAGTTTTGGTAGCGCAATAAATGCATTCAAACTTTGCACATTCCTTGATGTAAACACAGATACATTTGTTCCAAAAGGATCACTTCAAGTATTTGTGAAAGCTGATGTATATGAAGAAGTCTCAAAAGCAGATCTTCTTCAAAAGAAGAACTTCGTCCCAGCAGACGGCGTTGAGCTCTACTCTGCAGACGCAATCGACACAGATGACGATGGCAAAACAGACAGAATGGTTGAAAGAGAACTCCGTTTTGTTAAAAAAGTTAATGGCGATGTCACTTCTTATGTTGTTGATAACTCTTGCTATGGCGATGACTTTGATGCGAATGCAACAGAAACAAAATTCTATCGCCATATTGAATATGCTCCATATTCAACATCTGCTTCATATCCTGCAGGCACAGAATTCTTTGTTAAGGGTTATGCAAACAGAATAACAACATTCAGCAACGATGCTCCTGGCACATTTGAAATTTATTTCAAAGGCTTCATGTCATTGAAAGATTTGTTTGTTGAAGAAGGACTTGAAAAAGTTGAACTTAACTCAAAAGTTAATGCTCCAACCATCAATGTTGAAGGTTCTCTTTATAAGAAAGGCGATGATTATGTTGCTTCTTCTGAATACACTGTAAAAGATGAAACCATTAAGAAAAACAGCAAGCTTATAAAGAAAGATTTTGAAAGCACTCGTGCAATCTACTTGAGAGTACACGAAGGCACATCTAAACCTCTACTTCAATCATTTGCTTACTTGTCTCTTGCAGAACTTCAAGATATGGATGACTTCGTAGACAATGTTACTGTTGGTGAAGTTATAGAAGTAACTGATTCTTCATCCGCAATACTAAAAGCTTTGAAAGATACAAGATTTGGAGATATCTCAACTAAAGTTGATACTCTCCGTATCGATGAGGTTATTGAAATTAACGACAGTTCTTCTCTCCTCATGAAATCATTAAAGGCTCGTGGATGCACAATTAATGAACTCTCCACAGTTGTTGATGATATGACTCTTGATGAAGTTATTGAAATTGTCTATGACAAATTTACAGAATCCGCAACTGGCGGCTACGTATTTATTGAATCTGGTGTTGCAGACAACTATGTTCGTTACAATGAAAATTTACATGCGGGCATGACAAGATATAGTCGTTCTCGTGAGAACGAAGAAGATCCATATGTATACACTGCTGATGAAAATGGTGATTATGTAAAGAATGGTTATTATACCAAATATGTTGAAGCAGATCACCTTGGCATGACAAGATACGAAAAAGACACAACTATCACCAATGCTTCTTCTGTAATCATGCAAGCCCTTGCTCTTAGAGAGTGCAAGATTAATAAACTTGGAACTGTTACAGATGACCTTTGCATGTATGAAATTATAGACATGACAAAGGATGACACAGCTCACATTATGAAATCTCTTGCAAAGAAAGATTGCAAGGTTAAAGATCTCGGAACTGTTGTTGACACAATGGAAATTGGTGAAGTTATCGAAATCAATGATTCTTCTTCCCTCATTATGAAGTCTCTCAACAACCACCATGCAAAGATAAACGAACTTGGCACTGTTGTTGATGATATGTACATTGATGAAGTTATTGAGATTAAAGACGACTCTTCCATTCTCATGAAATCTCTCAAAAATCGTAAATGCAAGATCAAAGATCTTGGTAAGGTTACTGATGATCTCTCTCTTGCAGAAGCAATGGAGATTAAACTTGACAATTTCGTCGTGGATGCAAACGGCACATTCGTGTGTGTTGAAGATGCTGAAACCTATATCCCATATGATGAAGTAAAACATGCTGGCTGGACAAGATTTGTAAAAGTTGATGACGTTTGGGAAGAATATGATGAGTTCGACCCTGATCATGAAGGACTCGTTCAATTCGTACATGGCAGATACTATACTCTTTATAACCCAGCAGTTCATACATCATATTCTGGTGATTTCTATGTGCGCGAAGAAGTTGAAGGTTCTTCGTCAAAGGTTCTTCAACGTTTTGCAAATACTACATTAGGCAAATTCACTGATGCATTCAAAACATTAATCCTTGGTGATGTCATGAAGATTGATGCTGATAAATATGCTGAGGCCGAATCTGCTTATATTACAGCGCATCCAGATGAACAATACTTCTACTATGATTCTACAGATGGCATATATCTTATCGCAACAGCACAATATCGTACTGATCACTCAACAGATACATTCTATCGCATCGTTAAGACTGGTAAAGATAAGAAGATAATTAAAAAACTCGCATATGCAAAAGTTGACAACTTATCAAGCGCAATTGACAAGATAATGGATGATATGTTCTTATCTGATCTCATTGATATTTACGACAACTATCAAGTTGTAGAAACAACCGATGAAATCGATGACAACAGTAAATTCTTGTTGTTACATGATGGTGAAGTTTATAACGAAAAACACGTAGTGTTTGTTTATGATGGAAGCGGCAAATATATTAAGAGCCCTGTGGAATATGTCCCTGCTACTGACACAGAAAAAGGAACTCCATCAGATGATGTATTCGATTACGTATCGGTACCAAATGACCCTGTCTTGTTTGCAAATCTTATGGCATCAGGCAATGTGTACTACCTTGATAACACAGAATATATCCACAACATCTCTCTTTGCACATATGTATTCTATTCAGGCACATCTGCGCAAAAAGCAAACCTCTACTATCGTGACGCTGGTGTAGGAAGCGAAGTGTTTACATCATACGATGGTTCAAATCTTTATGTAAATGTACTTGGTAGTTATGTTGCATATGATGCAAACAACCCAGCACATAGCGATATGACAATATATGCTCTCCATACAAGCACAACAGCGGAAGGCTATCAATACTACGTACGTCTTGATGACAATATCAATTTGACTGTAAAAGAAAGTGCTGGAGAATGGATCCCATGTTCTGCTGCTGATCCTGATGCTGTTTATATCTTCACTGCTGGATCTACCCTACGCTATGCAATGCAATATTGCGAAGATGTTTATGTTGAAGCAGATGACGGATTATGGGTATTCTTTGATGGCAAATATGTTGAATACGATAGCTCTAACCCAGATCATGTAGGTCTCGTTAGATCAAACAAAATTGATGGCTTTGTGGCAACAAGAGCTCAAGCCTACTACAAGACTGGTACAGATACATATGCAACAGCACTCAACCCAAGTCCAATACATGTAAATGTTACACAAGAAAAGAGTTCTGCTGTTTTACGCATGATGAAAGCAAAGAAAGTCACAATGAAGAATATGGGTAAAGTAGTAGCAGATGCAAAGATTGATGATCTCATGGACGTAGCTCCAAACAGCATCTTCGACCAAGCAGACATCAGAAACTCTACAATTGATAATCTCGGAACAGTAATGAGCAACATGATGAATACGATGACAATTGGAGATTTGCTTGATTGGGCAAATATTACAGAAATCAACGCTAACGTTAGATCTGCTATTGCACCAGCAACTCTTACATCATTCTTTAAGAGCTTAACATATCACGATGGTGCAGTTACTGTTGACATGTTGAAACTTTACGGAATTGAATAATGATTCGTCAATATAATAACGACGACAACAAAGCTGTCAGATACGTCTGTCATGCTTCATCCTCAACTCCTGCACACAAGGCGTCTCTTCGCCTTGTGTGCTTGTTATACGCAGATTATTACTTATCTCAAGATAAAGAGTACTCCTTTGTCGCTACGGACGAATTTGACAAGCCTGTAGGCTATATTTTGTGCGATACCAATTATGAAAAATATACTAAGCTTTATCCTTCTTATATAGCGGATGTTAAAAAAGAAAGTCGAAAGGAATATAAGGATAGTCTTAATATAATTAAAAATTGCCAAGAAATCACTGCCAACTACCCTGCTCACCTACAAATAAACGTGTTACCGTCCTTCCAAAATCGTGGAATCGGAAGAGCCCTTGTTGAAACAGAA
>DBVO01000053.1:1978-7300 GCA_002308215.1 Christensenella sp. UBA1262 | reverse complement strand
CAATCCAATAAAGGAGCTATTGCATTCTTTGAGCGTCTTGGTTTTACAAGAGTTCTCCGTATAAGAAAAAAGTATTATATTCTCGGTTTAAAAATTTGTTAAACATATAACTTAATCAAAAAGCGTACCACTCGGTACGCTTTTAAATTTATTGTTTTTGTTACTAATTATTTTTCATACTTTCCCCAAATCCTATTTCTGGTTTTCCAAATTCGCCTCTTTTTCTTCTGCGGCTTGTTTCAATAATGATTCGCGAAGTCTGTCAGAGTCTTTTCGGACGAAATATGCAGGCACGATCGCAAGGACTGCAATAATTGACGCAGCAAGGAACATACTGAACGGCGGAGTGAAGCCTGCATCTCCCGTGTCTGTGTTGTTTAAACCAAGAATAAGTGTAACGAGCGGACCTATTATCATCGGTATAAGTACACTGAAGCACATACGAACACCTTGGAATCTTCCCTCGTATCCTTTTGGAATATAATCTTGGAAAGAAGACATCAAAATACCACTCAAACCAAGCAAGCTGCCGAGCATAAAAATGCCTATTACATAACAAAGTGGCAACCATGCTGCTTTATTCATAAACTTTAAGAGGTACATCATCAGGGTTCCCACAATCGCCACTACAAGAAGTGGATAAATGAGATGTTTTTTGCCAAATTTGTCGCTCAAAAAACCAGTAAGGCCTGTAAGTGCCGCTGCTCCAAGGATGATAACCGCGAGCGGTATAACATATGAATCTCCAAGTTCAAGGGTGTTTTGCACAAAGTTAATAATGTATGAGAAGAACGTTTGTTGAGAAATACCTAAAAGAGCAAACGTGGTCAAACAAATGTAGAGCATCTTATTGTCTTTAGCAACGCTAGGTCTAAAGCCATAGAAGGTTTCTTTTAGGAAATTTGGATTTGTATTTTTGATGATATTTGGGCTATCTTTCATCAAGAATATTGCGATTACACCAGACACCATTGGAATAGCGCCTAAAACCACAAAGAACAACCAGTTGCTTTCGACAGATGGATTATACAAATTACCAAGTCCAATAAAGACAATTATTGTCGCAAAAACAGGCATTAACGCGAGAATGGTATTTACTTTCCCTCTGTTAGTAGTGTCTGTGACGTCAGTAACCCATGTGTTGAAGGCTGCATCGTTAGCGATTGATCCTGCAAACGTCATAATGCAGTCAAACAAGATGAGCATAGCTGCAACACCAGCAATTTTGTTTGCGCTTGCTTGCATCGGGATTGCAGCAAACAACATGATCGTTGCACCCCAACCAATATAGCCATAGGCTACGAATGGCTTTCTCTTGCCCGTTTTGTCGCACCATCCGCCCGCAAATACGGTTGTGATTGTAGCTGTCACTGCAGACAACCACACCATAAGCGTCGTGACGAGATATGACATGTCCGTGCGCCCCGAATTAGAAAAGATGTCTTGCGCAAAAGTTGCGAAATACATATTCTCAACAACCCAAGCAATCTGTCCAACTAATCCGAAAACTATTGCGGAAATCCAAATTCTAAAGCCCAACGGCGTTGTTTTTTTTGTGCCTATATCTTTTCCCATAATATGACCCTCTTTTAAAATTGTACAAAACAATCCTCAGTTTTGCAAGATGGGATTTAAACACAATGACAAAATAGTCGCTAATAAAGAAAAACGAATACTTTTGCACAATAGCATAAGTATTCGTTTTCTTCCATAATGGCGCCTGTTGAGGGACTCGGACCCCCGACACTTCGGTTAACAGCCGAATGCTCTACCGACTGAGCTAAACAGGCATCTATGTTAAGCACTCAACATTCTGATTTCTCTTTCTTGCTGAATGCTTGTTTATAATAATATTATTATCTCGGTTTGTCAACTCATATTTGAAAAATATTTTGTTGATTTTTTGTATTTATTTCTTTTTAATTTTTGGGATTCTTTCAGACTCTCCTAGCTTTTCAAGTGCACGATAATCCACTTTACCTACTAATGTCATTGGAATCTCATCTAAAAAGCGATATGCCATAGCGCAATCTCTTTCTGGAAGTTGTGTTTTGCAGAATGTATCCAATTCTGTTTCTAACTTATTAAGGTAGCTACTATCTTTAGGAACAACAAATGCTGTTGGTATATGACCGTTCTTGTTTTTCCTATTTTTAAGACCAACCACTGCGCATTCTTTTACAGCTGGATGTTGAGATAAAACAGATTCTATTTGAGATGGCCATACATTGTGTCCATCTGGACGTATAATCATGCGTTTTAATCTATCCACTACAAACACAACGCCATCTTCGGTAATATAGCCCAAATCGCCTGTATGAATCCAAATTCTACCATCTGCATGCCTGTGGAAAACCTTATTGGTTTCTTCTGGGTTGTTAAAGTATCCAAGCATCATGGTTTTACCGGTCATGCAAAGCTCACCTTGTTGATTATATTTTAATTCTTCACCGGTTTTTGGATCTATTACTTTAACAATATTATAGTGGCAAGGAATACCTACGCTGCCTGGAATATTACATTCATCATTTGCTGTTAATGTTACTGCAGAACCCATCTCGGTCATACCATAACCTTTAATGATCAAATGCTCGCATCCATGTGATTTATAAACTTCGTTTATATGGGCCTCGGTATTTACTAATAATTTGTCACCGCCCGTGACTAAAGAAACGAGATAATCGAGTTTCTTTCCTTTTAGTTTTTTGCTATTTGCTAGACTCTCAAAGAAAGTAGGAACTCCTACTACGTGATTTGGTTTGATTTTAATAACAAGATCTGCAAATTTTTTAGGTTTGAAAACAGGAATAAGATAATCTTCAACGCCTGCACAGAATGGAAGGAAGAAACCACATACTAATCCATAAGCAATAAATGGAGGCATGATTTCCAGCATTTTTTCTCTTGTGAAAAAGTATGGCTGGTCATATTTTAACTGGGATACCATAACAGTAAATGTTTCATTTGGTAAAACAGCTCCCTTTGGCACACCTGTTGTACCACCAGTATAAATAATTGCAGCTGGAGTATTCTTTTTAAACTCGCATTGTTTACATTCAGCATCTTTTCCAGATGCAATGAAATCATTCCAATATATAAATCTCTTGTCTTTTTTTGGAAGTTTCCCAATTTTCCCGCCTTTAATCATCTTAACTAAAAGTTGTTTAAAAGGTGGCATGTAATTTGTGATTGGAACAACAATGATAGTTTTTAATTGAGTCTTCCCTACAATAGAAAGGATCTTCTTTAAAAATACATCAACTACAACAAGCACCGTTGAATTTGCGGTGTTAATACGTTTCTTAATATTCTCTGCATTTGTTCTTGGTTCGATTGAATTAAAAACGGCGCCTATCTTATTGCAGGCATAAAGGCAAAAGATGGTTTCAGGCATTGTTAGCATACAAAATGATACTATATCGCCTTGTCTTACTCCGGCTTTATAAAGAGCATTGGAAGCATCATCAATTGACTTGAACATCTCACCATATGTAAGTCTGGTGCCAAAATAATTAATAGCTGGTTTTTCAAGTCTATCGGAGCATTCCTTTTTAATATATTCGAATATGGTACACTCAGGCAATGGTGCGTCTAATACATCCTCTGGATAATATTTCATCCAAGGCCTATCTATTGAAGCATAACCTGTTAGTGTTTGTTCAGACATTTTGTTTCCTTTAATATAAAACTATTTATTTTATAAGTCTGATTGATTTTATCATAAAGAATATTAAAAAGCAATAAAAAGACAGCCATAATCAACTTTATAAACAACATTTAAGAATAGATTATGCTCGCATCAGTATTAGTCATAATTATAGTTTTTAACTAAATCTTGCTTTTATCTATTATTTTACGCATATAAAGTACTTATTTGTGATAACATAGGCCTAAAAAGAATATTTGAATGTATATAAAATAATAAAATTGCTTAATAAAAAATACATATTGTTTATTTGACAATTTATATATTTTGGGGTTAATCTAATTACATTATTAAACTTTAATGGAGTAAAGACTATGAAAATTAAAAAATTATTAGTGTTTTTAGTTGTAATATGCATCATTGCTTCAATTGGTTTGTCAATGGTCGCTTGCAACAAGAAGGCAAATGATTCACAACCTGCCGACCAAGGAGACGGAGGCAATGTGGATCCGCCAGCTCATGTACATGATTTTGATTTTTCAACTGTAAAGTACAATAACGAAGATGACTATTTTGCAATGGTCGAATGCTCTGGTGATGATTGTTCAAAAGTAGCTCGTAGAGACAGCGATAGACCTTTTGATGAAGTATTCTCTTTTAATTATGATGATGCTCGCCAAGCTGAAATCGATGCAAAACTTGCAGCTCTTGAAAACGTGTTAGATCCAGATAGCGCAGACTTTGTTGGTTCTTATGAAGATAATCCAGATTGGAGAAACACAGATACATTTGATGATGCAAGTGGCGAATGGATTCATAATCATCAAGACCAATACGATGCAAACAAAGCATTCGAATCAACATACTATGATCCATTCTATGATGAACTCGAGTACTTGGTTGAACAATATCAAATCTGCTATGTCTTCTATTGTGTAAATGATGGCGATGACGAATGGAATGATAAGTATGAAAAAATTACTGATGCAAGAACAGACATAATTTCTGATTATTATTCTTTATTTAGAAAAGTTCACAACACAAAATTCCGTGAATATTTCTTCTCCGCAGAAGATGGTTGGACAGAAGAAGATATCCAAAAAGCTCTCATCTTGTCAGACTCATATGGCAGTGATGAATACAAAGAAGTAAATGATCATATTTCAGAAATTGAAGTTGCTTTCCGTGACCTCAGTGCTTCTGTAGTATCTGATAATACTGGTAAAAATAAAGCTACTGTTCCTAATATGTATGCTGAATATGTTCAATATAAAAATCAACTTGCTCAACTCGCAGGTTATGAAAACTATGTTGAATATGCATATGTAAATGAATATGATAGAGATTACTCCCCTGCAGAAGTTGCTCAACTTAGAGCATATGCAAAACAATACTTAAAACCAGTATTCACAGCAATCTTTAATGGCTATCAATCATCTGGCCAAAAATCACTTAAGGGTGATGCTAAAAAGTATTATAATGCTTTATCATCTGAATCAATCTTTACATCTAAACTCACTTCAGATATAGTTGCTGATTATCTTAAGGAAATGCATTTTGAAGGTGCAAATAAAACAGTAGATTATTATCAAAACGCAAGTAATTTGTTTAAGGATGGTAATATTTATACTGGTGATTATGCTGGTGCATTCAACTACTGGATTGGCGCACAAGAA
>DBVO01000053.1:1125-1944 GCA_002308215.1 Christensenella sp. UBA1262 | reverse complement strand
TTCATGAATTTGGCCATTATAACAATTCATTCTATAATGAAGGTACAAGCATGTCATATGATCTTGATGAAACTCACTCTCAAGGCAATGAAATGATGTTCCTTGCATATCTTTCTACAATTCTTGGAGATTATGATGGTGTATACGAAAAATTAGAATATGATAATCTTTTCAATATGATTGCTATTTCTCTTCTCGCTATGGCAGTTGATGAATTCGAACAAGCTGTTTATACAAACACTTATCCTGGCGAAAAATATGAAGATGGAATTGTTGCAGCAGAATATGATGATCTCTTCTATGATATTTTACGTGAATATGGTCTTTCTAATATTTTGAATGATGCATATTGGAGATATGTTGTAATTGAATCTTCATGCTATTATATTTCTTACTCAACTTCTGCTATGGCAAGCTTAGAACTTTATGTTCTTGCTATGGAAGACTTGGCAACAAATAATAGTTTAGATGCAACAAGAGAAAAATATTATAAACTTATTAACTTCACTGACGATGAAAACAATGCTCATATTGACTTTGTTGGTGATACAGTTATCGATATTGGTTTTGCAGATACATTGAAATATGCTGGACTTTATAGCCCATTTGAAGAAGATTATTATATTTTAATCCATGATTATTTCGTAAAAGACTAATATCTTTTATTAAAATAATTCCACCGCTTCGGCGGTGGTTTTATTTTTTTTATAATAAATATACTTGTAAAATAAATATTTTATGATAATATTGTAATGCTATTAAATAATATGAGGAATATATGTTTGATTGGAATGTAATTCTAGACGCTTTTATTGATAG
>DBVO01000053.1:0-1098 GCA_002308215.1 Christensenella sp. UBA1262 | reverse complement strand
TAGTATTTAATATAATAATTGCGCTTATAGAACCAAAAGTTTCTAAAAATGTAAAAATGAGAGGTAAATTAGCCCCTCTTATTGGTGTTAGTTTAGCTCTTATTCCTCAATGTGGTCTTTCTGTAGTAGCAACTGATCTTTATAAAAAACGTCATATTACTGTTGGTGCTCTTATTGGTGTTTATTTAGCTACTAGTGATGAAGCATTACCTATTTTAATTAGTAATCCTTCTCATGCTTTAGATGTCCTCCCTCTTATCGCACTAAAATTTGTATTAGGTTTAATATTTGGTTATTTAATTGATTTAATTTGTACTAAAAATAGACAAGCAGTAAGTCATCACCTTTCACATTGCGATGATAAATATCAAATAAAACTAACTCATTGTGAAGGTGCAGAACTTGTTAAAAATGAACAAACTATAGAACAAGTTGAAAGTGTAAAAATTATAACCGAAGCACCTGAAATTCATGATCATGAACATTTTGATCCTTCTCATCCATATTGTTTACATGATACTCATGATGTATGTCATTGTGAAGAATGTGAAAGTAGTGAGTGTCCTCATATCCATAAAGAAGAACCAGAAAAAATTGTAGTAGAAGAAAAACAAGCTAAATCTAATCTTGAAAAATGGCAACAATTCTGTTTTAAACCAATACTTCACTCTCTTGAAATATTTGCTTATGTATTAGTTGTAAATATTATTTTTGGAGTAATCATTTACTATATTGGTGAAGATAAATTTGTTGAATTTTTAGCTTCAAATAAATATTTAGCTCCTTTATTTGCTGTACTAGTTGGATCTATTCCAAATTGTGTATCTTCTGTAGTTATAAGTGAATTATATATTATGGGAGGCCTTGGTTTTGGAGCTGCTCTTGGTGGTTTATGTATGAATGCAGGAGTAGGTTTTCTTGTTTTATTTAAAGATAAAAATAAATCTCATATAAAAGGAAATTTACTTATACTTTTGACAATGTTTTTAATTAGTATTGTTATTTCTTATCTATTCTCTCTTGCTTTCAATTTTAATAATTTAAACCTTATAAAATAATAAATTTTTATTATAAAATATTTATAATAAACTTTTATTG
>DBVO01000019.1:572-11915 GCA_002308215.1 Christensenella sp. UBA1262 | reverse complement strand
TCTTTTTCAAAAACAGCATATATCTTATTCCCAACATCTTCTTTTTGGAGTTCGCCCTTCCTCATATATTCAATTTCAAAACCATTGGACAAATCGATATGTTTATAACTAACAGGGAAAACATAATCACATGCTACTACCTTGCCTTGTAAATTAGGATTTTTGTCACACGTAAATACATGAGATGCCTTTAACCCTTCTTGGCAAGAAGCATTATACCTTTCAATTAGTTCTTCAGGTTTTAAATCCGTATCAATTGCCATATACTCAGCTTCTGAACTAACACCAAGAGCTAACGGAGCTGAAAAGAAAAGAAGCGGATGTGGAGAAAAACCATTTGAAAACTTAACGGGAATATTAGCACGACGGATCGTTCTTTCCGTATGTTTCAAAAGATCGATATGTGAGATGAAACAGGCTCTGCCTGTTTTTTCATACTTTAATACTAACATATCGTGCACCTTCCTAGTTTATTTGCGCCACAACCATTGCATCCTTCTCTGCAGTTCTTTGTGGTAATCCCTTTATATGCAAGATGCTTTTGATTAAGTAAATATTTTTTACTTACACCTGAATCGATGAAATCCCAAGGAAGTTCCTTTTCTTCGTCAATTGCTCCAGTATAAGAAAGCATATCAAGCCCACAATCTGAAAAAGCTTTTTGCCAAACATCCCATTTAAAATGTTCAGACCAACAATCAAATTTTGCTCCTAGTTCATATGCTCTTTCTATAACATAAGATAATTTTTCATCGCCACGTGCAAGAGCTCCTTCAAGAACAGATGTTTCAGCACCATGATATGAAAAACTTACACCTTTGACTTCTCTAAGCTTTGATCTAAGATACATTTGACGATCATGCATCTCATCAAGCGAGATTTGTGCTTCCCATTGGAATGGGGTGCAAGGCTTTGGGATAAACACTGCACAGCTTACAGATATGTTTAAGCCGCGTTTATGGCGTTTTTGATAATACATCCATTTAAGCTTCTTACAGATCTCTACGATGCCATCTAGGTCCTCATATGTTTCCATTGGCAATCCCATCATAAAGTATAACTTTATGCTCTCATAGCCCGCCTCAAAAGCTACAGCTATCTTTTCTATCTCTTCTTCGCTAACATTTTTGTTTATTACATCGCGTAAACGCTGTGTGCCTGCTTCTGGAGCAAATGTCAAAGAATTCTTTTTTGCATTCTCTGCCATCTCTGGTTTAAAACTGCTTATTCTAAGACTTGGTAAAGATAAGTTTACGTTTTTCTCTTTGCAGAATGCTACAAGATTATTCTCAAGCTCTTCTAAGCCTGTGTAATCACTCGTTGAAAGAGAGCAAAGTGATATTTCATCAAAACCTGCACTCTCAACCATTTCTTTTGCAAGATTGGAACATCTTTCTGCGCTACGCTCTCTTATCGGACGATACCAAAAACCTGCTTGGCAGAATCTACATCCACTAGCACAGCCACGATACAATTCTACAGTTGCTCTATCATGAACAGCTTCAATATTTGGGACCAATGGATGTATTGGATAAGGTGCATTCTCAAAATCTGGAATAACAGCTTTTACAACTTTTTCTCCTTTTTTATAAAGAGCTGGAACATATGAGCCTTGTACACTTTTAATTTTTTCTAAAATCTTAATTTTAGAAAGACCATTACGTCTACCTTCTGTAACAATTTTAAGGATCTCAAGATCAGCGATTTCGCCTTCGCCACAAAGAATTACATCAAAGAACTCTGCAAAAGGTGCTGGATTAACAGAACAAGGTCCACCTGCAATCATAATTGGATATGAATCATCTCTATCCTTTGCTCTTGCAGGAATACCGGCTAAATCAAACATGTATAAAACATTGGTATACAAAAGCTCAAAGCCTACAGAAAAACCTACTACAGTAAAATCCTTGAGAGGTTTTCTCGTCTCAAGTGAAAAAAGTGGCAAACCTTCTTTGCGCATTGCTTCTGCCATATCTGGCCAAGGCGCATAGCATCTTTCTGCCACATAATTTGGTTCTTTGTTGATAATGTCATAAAGAATTGCAACACCCAGATTGCTCATACCAATTTCATAAACCTCTGGGAAGCAAAAACACATATCACCGTCACGCTTTTTCGTCATGTCTGGAGTATTCCACTCCCCACCAACATATCGTGCCGGTTTTTCAACATTTAAAAGTATTGAGTTTAATTTATCATCAAAACTTTGCATACTACATTACAAGGCAAGCCGCACCAACGATTCCTGCATCATTTTTAAGAGTTGCAGCAACGACCTTGATTTTTGGATTATATTCTGCGCCATATACGTTTCTTGAAACGTATCTTTGAAGTGGCTTTATAATATTGTCTCCTTGATTAGAAATGCCACCACCAATAATAAGGACTTCTGGATAGAAAATATTAGCATAGTTAACAAGTCCAATGCCAACATACTTGAGATAGCGTTTAACTACAGCTTCTGCTACCTTGTCTCCTGCATCTTTACAATCAAATACTAGTTTGCCATGGACCCCTTCTTCTGCTGCACGTTTTGAGAGCAAACTATCAGGATGTTTCGCAATTGCAACCTTAACTTGTTCCATAAGAGCTGTAGCTGAAGCATAAGCTTCAAGGTGACCTTTTTTACCACACCCACATACTGGTCCGCCAAGATTAATTGTTATATGACCACCTTCTGCACCTGCAGAATGATTTCCTGTTAACAACTTCCCATCAACAATTATTCCAGTACCTACGCCTGTGCCGAGTGTAAGCATAACTGAGTTTTTAGCACCTTTACCAGCGCCAAATAATGTTTCTCCAAGTGCTGCGCAATTCGCATCATTGGACACCTTAATATTATCTATGCCTGTAGCATCCTTTAATAACTTTACCAATGGGGTGTTCTTGAAATTCAAATTGCAAGAATATCGAATAATTCCTTTTTCATCATAAACTGACCCAGGAGATCCAATACCAACACCAACAATATCATCCTTAGAGATATTGTTTTCTTCGAGAATCGATTTAATAAGGCAAGCGATATCAGAAACTGTTTTTTGTTCATTTTTAGCATCTGTAACAACTGTTTTTTTGGCAATTATTTCACCATTATCAAGAACAATTCCAGCTTTAATACTCATGCCACCAATGTCTATGCCTATGTATTTCATAACACACCTTTGCGCTCGCGAGCGCATATATAATATTACAAAGCATTTTAAAACAAATATATAAAAAAGTCAAATGCAATTTAACACGCTTTGAACCTGAAAAAATAGACAAAATATGCGGTTAGAATATCGATTTCTTGTGTGTGTCGATATTTTTACGTTTTAGCTCAAATTTTAAATTTATTGTTTTGAGCAATAAAAAACATCCGCCGTTGCGGATGTAATTTATTACTTATTTTGTTGCTTATGATAGCTTAACTCCAAGCATATCTGAAAGCAAATCTTTGTTATCAAAGAACTTAGCACCACCGATTGCAACAGCATTCTCAATATCTTCAAGAGGTGTTACTGGCAATTCAAGCGCTTCTCTAATGTAATCTATTAAACCAGGAATATGCAAAGAACCACCACTAATAAATATGCCCTTGCGCAATATTTCAGCTGAGAGTTCTGGCGGAGTTTGGTTTAGTATAGACATAATCACTTCAATAATGTCATCTACAAGAGGAATTACTGCATCACGCATTCCTTCTGCTGTTACGAACAAAGAACGTGGAGTGCCATCTTTACTTCCGCCACTAACAGCATAACTGCCTTCGTCATTAAGATAGAATGAAAGTGCGGATTTCTTAAGCTTCTCCATAGTAAAATCGCCGATCTTAATTCCGTATTGCATATAGAATGCATCAATAATTGCATTATTGAAAGCATCACCAGCAATATTTACTGTGCACCCTGTTGCGATACCATGATTAGTTACTGCAGCTATTTCTGTTTTACCACCGCCTATATCGACGAACAAGCCGCCAACAGAGCCCGTGTAAGCAAGAAGTGAAAGAGGTGACTCAACTAACGTTATTTCGCTGATTCCGGCCTTTAAACAGCACTTTTCGACTGCTCTTCTATCGGAATTGGAAGATGAAGAGCAAATTGACACTATTGCTTTAACTCTTGGTTTAATAAGAGTCTGTGGGATAATACGCTTCAAGAAATGTTCTAAAAGCATTGTTGCCATTTCTTCATCTACAACAATACCTTCTTTAATTGGAGAGATAATTTTGGCTCCACCAAGTGAACCATTTAAAATACTTTCTGCTCTATATCCTGCTTCTCTTATTTCAAGCTTGTTGCGATTTTGCGTAGCAATAGCAATAGCAGGCTCGCGAAGAACAAGCCCTATGCCTTTTTGATAGATTGTAATAAATTTACTGCCGAGATCGACAGAAAGTTCAATGGACGCCATAATATACTCCAATCTTTTCTAGTACTTCAGCCAGCTTTTCTCTAGGAAGACCAACTATATTAGAATAACTGCCCTTGTACTCTTCAACCACTGCATCATCTTGGATGCCATATGCACCAGCTTTGTCTAGTGGTTTACTCTCATCAACATACTTTTTAATCTGCTCATCAGAAAGCTTTTTAATTCTAACTTTTGATTTTACTACAAAAGAATTAGATTTGCCTTGATAATTAACTGTAACGCCTGTGTAGACGGTATGCCAAGCCCCATTGAGCTCTTTAAGCATCTGAATCGCTCTCTCTTCTGTCTCTGGCTTATTGTATCTCTTAAAGCCTTTAAGAACGATTGTATCTGCACCAATAACAACAGCTGCATCATCTTTAATGCTGTTGGCCTTTTCTAACGACAATCTTTTAACGAGTTTCTCTGGACTTCTTTCATAAACAGAGCCTTCGTTAAAGTTTGGCGATACTGCTTCAAATTCTATCCCCATCTTAGTCAAGATTTCTTTACGTCTTGGAGATGTGGATGCAAGTATAAACTTAGGTGTGTTGCTCATATATCTTTCCTTTTAAAAGTTAATCAAAGTATTTCGAGGTTTTTACCAAAGACATTCTTGAAATCAGCTGCTGCACTCATAGCATCTTTGACTTCGAGTGAACAATCTCTTCCATCTTCAGTTTCTGTCTTGACGATAACACTATCACCAAGAACATCACAGCTGATACCAGTTACAACGCCACTCATGCTGCGGTCAAAGCTTTCTGCAATACGAAGTATTACACTAAGTTTCTTAATAGCTTCAACGTCTTCTGCTGTTAAAATATCTTTGTACTTGATTAAATCTTCTCTTGCAAACTCAACTTTTCTATGTCCAGATGCGACAAATGATGCCACTATAATGTCCTTATGTGGAACGCCATATAAGTTGGAGTTCAAAATGATATAGCTAGAATGCAATTGGTGATTATAGTATTTAATTCTCATACCACTATCATGCAATAATGCTGCTATCTTGAGAACACGTACATACATTCTTGACATCTTATGCAAAACTTTAAGTTGCTTAAAGAGTTGAATTGATAAATTATAAACATGCTCAGCGTGTGCAATGTTTATATCAAAATATCTCATTTGAGTATAAAGTGAGTGCCCGAGAACATCAGAAAGAGGTCTCTCATTAACACTTGGTACTGCATAACGGAACATAGCACCTTCTCTAAGGCCGCAACCACTGATTGTAATCTTAGAAAATTCGAAGTGTGAAAGCACAGCTTTCATTTCTGCAAGTGCGCTTGGGAAAATATCCGCACGTCCACTGGACAAGCCCTTAATCTTCATTGTGCTATCAAGGTCAAGCTTCTTGATTGTATTATAGATATTATCAAATTCAGGAACAGCAAGCTCATAATTGTGTGTCATATTAAATGGATACTTCTTAATCATACGGCTAATTCTGCCAAGATTTCTAAATGCACCACCAACACCAACAAATGCTGCGTCTGGCTCGATCTGATCAAGCCAAGTAACTTTTTCAAGTTGTTCGCTTACATATTCCTCAATCTTCTTAGCTCTTTCTTGTGGTTCACTGCCATCATTTTTAAAGAGGTCTGTAAGTGTTACAGAACCAAATGGCAATGTCTCATAATGAATAAGATTACGGCGATTATAGTAAATGAGGTTTGTAGAACCACCGCCCATTTCCATAATTAAGCCTTTTGGAATATCCATTGAGTTTATAACGCCTTGATAAACAAGCATAGCTTGTTCTTCTACGCTCAATACTTTGATTTTAATTCCACATGTCATAGCGACTTCGTCGAGGAAGCTCTTTTGGTTTTTAGCACGTCTCACCGCCGCTGTCGCATATGCAAAAATCTTATCGACATGGTTTGCATCGCACAAGCGACGGAACATTGTGAGCGTCTTTATTGTTTGTGCAATTCTTTGCGGTTTAATAAAGCCGTCCCAGTCCATATCTTGTCCAAGACGCACAGTCTCTTTGAGCTCGTCAAATACGACAAAATAGCCGCCATCGAGCACATTAACGAGAACGAGTCGTGCAGAGTTTGATCCAAGGTCGATAATTCCGATTTTTTCCATAAAAGTATCTCCTATTTTGGCTTTCGCCATTAGCCCTTGCTACATCTAGGGCAATTAGATTCTTAATGCTTTAGAAGACTAGTCTTCTAATTTCTTGATACACTTTGCTGGACACTTATCCGCGCAAAGTCCGCATCCGATGCACTTTGAATAATCAATAATTGGAAGATTGTTGACCATTTCAATAGCACCTTGTGGGCAATTCTTGGCACATAATCCGCAACCAAGGCACCCAACCTTACAGATTGCTCTAACGTCTTTACCACCGCGCAAGCAGTTTGAGCATGCAACATAGATCTTGGCATCTGCAGGAATTCTCTTTGTTAATTGTTTTGGACATGCAACAAGACACTTACCGCAGGTAATGCATTTTTCTTTATCAACAACTGCAAAACCATCCATGCCAACTTCTATCGCGTGCGTTGGGCATACGTCCGTGCATGAGCCCATGCCAAGGCAACCCCATTGACATTGTTTTCTGCCTCCTGCGAGAAGCTCCATGCTCTTGCAGTTGCCGTAGCCCATATATTCATATTTATCTGCTGCATTGTTGCCGCCATTACATGCAACAACTATTCTAGTTGCTTCTGTATTAACAGCGACGCCCATTATCTCACCGATAGCCTTTTTATTTTCAGCTGAAGTAGCATTGCAAAGATTTACATCTGCTTTCCCTTCTACTACCGCTTTAGCGAAAGCATCACAACCTGCATAGCCGCAGCCACCACAGTTAGCACCAGAGAGTTTTTCTCTTACTTTCCCTATTCTCTCATCTTCTTGTACAGCGAGCTTTTTACCACAAAAAGCAAGTACCAAACCAAATACCAAAGCAAGCACTAAAAGCACAAGTGTTGACCAGAGGATTGTCATAGGATTTACACCACTAAGTAAAAACATGTCCGCACCTCCTTAACCTAACAATCCGCCAAATGCGACGAATGCCATACTCATAATACTTGCTGTAATGAGCGTAATTGGGAATCCTCTAAATGGCTTTGGCACAAGATCTAAATCCATACGTTCACGAATACCTGCTAAAAGCAATATCGCAATAGTAAAGCCTGCACCACTAAAAACACCATTAAGGAATGATTGCAACAAACTTGTTGCACCTACTACACCATATGTACTGATGTTAAGGATAGCAACACCTAATACTGCACAGTTTGTTGTGATGAGTGGCAGATATACGCCAAGTGCCGAATAAAGTGATGGCATAAAGCGTTTTAAAACCATTTCAATAATTTGAACTAGTGCAGCTATAACGAGAATAAATGCAATTGTTTGCAAATATTCAATGCCTGCAAGCACAAGCAGTTTTTGTATGAGCCAAGTAAATATACTTGCTACACCCATAACAAATATAACTGCAAGTCCCATGCCAAGAGCTGTATCTGTCTTTTTAGATACACCAAGGAATGGACAAATGCCAAGGAATTGGCAAAGGACAAAGTTATTAACAAACATTGCTGCTATTATCAAAAGAAAATATTGCATTATGCCCTTACCTCCTCTTCATTTGTATTGTTCTCACCATCTGAGAATTCATTTGAATGTGCCGCTTCGAGAATTTTGTGAAGTTTTTCTCTTTCTTCTTTTTCTCTCTTCTCTTTATTCTTTTGGCCTATATAATTGATGATTGCCATAATGATACCAAGTGTTAAGAAACCACCTGCAGGCAAAACAAATATACCAAGTGAATAACTTGGAAGATTTCCAAGTGTCAAACCAAATTCAGCTGACCCAAGTGATCCCTTGAAGATTGTACCAGCACCGAGCAACTCTCTCACAAAACCAATGAGTGTGAGTGCAAGTGTAAAGCCAAGGCCCATGCCCAAACCATCTAAGATGCTATCGCCAACCTTGTTCATAGAGGCAAATGCTTCTGCACGAGCAAGAATAATACAGTTTACAACTATGAGTGGCAGATATATACCAAGCGCACTATAGAGTGTTGGTACGAACTTCTTAAGAAGCATCTCTAGCATAGTAACAAAAGTTGCAATAATGAGTACGTATGCAGGGATTCTTACCTTATCTGGAATAACTTTGCGAAGCAAAGATACTAGTGCATTGGAACAGATTAGAACAAGTGTTGCCGCAAGTCCCATGCCAAGTCCGTTAAAAGCAGATGTTGTAACAGCAAGCGTTGGGCACATGCCAAGCACGAGTCTAAACGTTGGGTTAGATGAGATTATGCCGTTTTTAACAATATCCATTTTGCTGCTAAGAAATTGTCCTTTCATGCATTCTCACCTCCCTTACTTGCATATGCCTTTGCTGTAACTTTTATAGCATTGACAACTGATTTTGTGGTCTTAGTTGCACCAGAAATATATACAGTGGAATCTTTCGCATCTTTTGCACCAGCTTCTGATGATGTATCTACATTAGCTAATACAAGGCCATTATATTTATCTAGGTTGGCTTGTTTAAGCACGTTACCACCTATTGATGCAGTCTCACCGGAAGAATAAACAATGATATTGTCTACCTTTCCACTCTTTACACAAACAACATATTCTACGGTGCCATCATATGCACCACTTGCAGTTACATAGAAGGCAACTACATCGTCGTTTACTTTGTAAACGGCATTGACTTTGCTCTTGCCAAGTTCTAGCGCACTATATTCATTTGTGACATTTTGTACGCTATCTGCGGATACATTGTATTTTGACCCAACTTGTGATTTGATTGTTTGTTCTGGATCAACATATGTTACCCAGTTTATAACACCAAGCAAAACACCAGCTACTGTAGCAATAAGCACAAGTATAAGTGCACACTTCAAAATATCTTTGACTGTGCTTGGATCTTTCTTTTTTCTTTTCTTCGGTTCTTCAACAGCTACTGGTGCTTCGTTGATTTCTTCCGTCTGAACTAAGGAGACTTTTTCTTCAGCCATTTTGCGCCTCCTTTTCTTCAGATTTTTTCTTGCCAATCTTTTGGAATAATCCTTTTATTTTTTGGCAATTTGTTACCCACTTGCTCTTTACACCAAAAATACGTGGAGTAATTTTTTCTAGAAGTGGGGTTACGATATTCATAAGCAGAATGGCAAATGAGACACCACCATTCATGGAACCAAACTTTCTAAACACTACAGTCAAAAAGCCTAAACCTATGCCATAGATACAAACAGCAAGCAATCCTTTTGGTGATGTTGCATAGTCTGTTGCCATAAAGCATGCACCGAACAAAAGACCACCGCTTAGAAGATATGTCCAAATGTATTCACCTACATATTCGCTCTTTGCAAAGAATATTGCAGTAAACACAACTGTAGAACCAATGAATATTACTGGGATCTTCCAATCAATAACTCTCTTTATCAATAGATAAAGAGCACCAATCAAAACAGCAAGTGCACTGACTTCACCAGCACTTCCACCAATACGGCCAAGGAACATGTCGAGTGCATTGAGCCCAGCCGCTGGATTTGAATTTGCTGCAATAGCATCTTTTATTGCTGCAAGTGGTGTAGCACTTGTTATTGCATCTGGAAGATGTATATTTACAATGTTCTCAAAATATGAGAACAAATTCATTCCATTTGAAAGATCAATCGGCTTTACAAAGTTTGTCATAACGCCCGCCCAGCAAAGAACCAAGAATATTCTTGCTGTGATTGCAGGGTTTGCAAAGTTTCTGCCAATGCCACCGAATAACATCTTAACAATTATAATTGCAAAGAATGCACCGACCATTGGCACATAGAAAGGTACGACTGGTGGAAGGTTGAGCGCAAGAATCATACCCGTAACAATTGCGGATAAATCTTTGATGCTCTGTTGACGTTTTGTTATCAAGTTGAAAAGCCACTCTGCCAAAACTGCAGAACCAACGCTTAACACCATGATGAAAATTGGATATAAACCATAAATCAAGAATGCGGCAATTGTTGCAGGCAAAAGTGCAATGATGACGTCAAGCATTATCCTTTGCGTCGTATTTTTGGATGTTATATGAGGGGATGAAGATACTACGTACTTAGCCATATTACTTTTTCCCCCTTGATCTAATTTCTTTCTTTGCAAGACGAATTGCTTGAACAAGCGGACGCTTTGCTGGACAAATGAATGAACAAGATCCACATTCAAGGCAGTTCATAACACCAAGTTTTTCTGCTGCTGCATAATCCTTTCTCAAAACTGCTCTTTCATAATCACGAGGGACAAGATGCATTGGGCAATGATTAATACATCTACCACAGTTAATGCATTGCGTTGGCTCAACTTCGCTAAATTGTTTATGAGAAAGGAACAATAGACTTGATGTGCCTTTTGCTGTTACTGGACGAAGATCTGCTTGAGCAAATCCCATCATTGGCCCACCATTTATAACCTTATTGGTTATACATTCTGGAACTTCACCTCTTAATGTCTCGTAAATATATGAGAATGGAATGCCTCCGCGTACCCAATAGTTACCTGCCCTTTCAACGCCATCACCTGAAACAGTCATGGCACGTTTAAATAACGTTTCGCCTTCAAAGACAGCTTGTGCTACTGAGTATGCAGTATGAGTATTAGAAACTACGCACCCTACTTGAGCTGGAAGTCCACCGGCTGGGACAACACGTTTTGTAACTGCATATATAATTTGTTTTTCTGCGCCTTGTGGATACTTTGTCTTAAGTGGGACAATCTCTACTCCACCATTTGCAGCTTCTTTCATTATCTTAATTGCTTCTGGCTTGTTGTTTTCAATGGCAATATAACCTTTTTCAACTCCAAGAGCCTTCATCAATAGTTTAGTTCCTTCAACAATATCGTTTGCTTTTTCAATAAACAAGCGATAGTCACAAGTTATGTATGGCTCACACTCTGCACCGTTGAT
>DBVO01000019.1:221-545 GCA_002308215.1 Christensenella sp. UBA1262 | reverse complement strand
GGGAAAGTTGCGCCTCCCATACCCACAATACCTGCGTCTTTAACGCGTTGCAAAATTTCCTCTTTTGTAGGGTTAGCAAGTTTTGGCAAACGGAAAGGCTCATATTGGAAATCATTTTCGATTTCAATATGATCAACCATTTGACCTATGGCCGTTGGCAACTTGACTATTTTCTTTACAGTTCCAGAAACAGATGCAAAAACAGGCGCGGATACAAAGCCACCTGCTTCGCCAACCATTTGACCTTCAAGGACATGATCGCCGACAGCAACAACAGGCTTCGCAGGCGCACCTATATGCTGCGACAACGAAATAAAAACACTT
>DBVO01000019.1:0-170 GCA_002308215.1 Christensenella sp. UBA1262 | reverse complement strand
GGTGAACACCATGGCGGAAAGTTTTGAGTGCCATAAATTACTACCTTCGAATATATTCTCTCGCACGCGAACACGCGCACAAACTTACTTTTGATTAATTATAATATAAAATGAACCTAATGTAAATACCCAATTTTTTAAAAGTGTATCAACATCTCAATAAATTATCA
>DBVO01000029.1 GCA_002308215.1 Christensenella sp. UBA1262 | reverse complement strand
TTTCCTAAGTCGTTAATGCGAATATAATCCTTATGTGGAGAAACGGTAAGAGTGGTTGCAAAGAAGTCAAATTCGTTTTGGTGTTTTAACAAATACTTTGCTGTTTCATCAAGACGAATAGCAAAACATATGCCACAGCGTTTGCCACCTTCCGGTTCATTTTCAAGTCCCTTAACGTATGGAAGATACTCATCTTCGCTTTGATCTGGCACAACTAGTTTAACTCCTTCAAAATGCGAAACAACCACTTCAAGTGCTTCTAAACGACGGATAAACTCTTCTTTTGGTAAAATATTAGGATTATAATAAAATACTGTTATGTCAAAATATGGGGTGAGATATTCAAGAACACTACTTGCACAAGGGCCACAACATGCGTGCAAAAGTAAGCGAGATTTTTGTCCGCTTTCTTTAATAAATTCTATTTGCTCTTCTATTGAGCCTAATTCAAATAGTGGCTTATTCATATGAATTATTATACCATACCAAGTTTTGAATATCAACTTAAACGCACAAGTCCACTCATGCTAGACGGCAAAAAATCCAAAGATTTTTTGTGCAAAAATAAATCTTGTAGTAAATATTTCTGTGTGTTATAATTAAATAGTTAAGTCAATATATACGCGCGTAGGAGGACTATATGGTACTCGAAGCTAAAGGCATAAAAAAAGAATTTACGAATGGTGAAGTCAGTAACCTTGTTTTGAAAGGCATTGACTTTAATGTAGATGATGGAGAATTCGTCGCAATTGTTGGCGAATCAGGCTCTGGTAAGTCAACGCTACTTTATATTTTGGCTGGAATTGATAGGCCAACTGAAGGTAGTGTTGTTTTGCTTGGCAAAAACTTTGCTGATATCAGTGATAAAGAAATAGCGCAGATGCGTCGAAACGATTTTTCATTTGTCTATCAATTTGACAACCTCGTTCCGAATCTTACTGTATATGAGAATATAGTGCTCCCACTCGTTTTGGATAAGAAAAAAGAGAGTGAATATAAAACTCAAGCAGAAGATGTAGCCAAGTATCTTGGAATTGATTCTGCACTTAAAAAATTCCCAGCTCAACTTAGTGGAGGAGAGCAACAACGTGTTGCAATCGCAAGAGCATTAGTTACAAATCCAAAAGTTATCTTCCTTGATGAGCCTACAGGTAGTCTTGATAAAGAGCGTGGCAAACAAGTCATGGAACTTTTGAAATCAATAAACAAAGATAAGGGTGTGGCGTTAGTTATGATCACCCACTCCCAAGCACATGCAGAATATGCAAGCCGCATAGTAAAAATGGAAGACGGTTTGCTTGGATAATTAAATGTTAAAACTCGCTTTACGCAACTTAAAATCTAAGCCTTGGCGCGCAGTCGCAACAGTGATTGGAATCGCAGTCGCAGTAGCGATGATTTTTGCCATGCTTTCATTTAAAGGGACAGTATATGATTATATAAGTGCAAGTGAAACTGCGGTAGCGGGTAGTAGTGATGTTAAAATTGCGACTCAATCTAGCTCAGATCGTGTTACAAGTGTTACAGATGATCTTTTGGCAGTGAATGGAGTAAAAACAGTTGTCCCATCTCTTTATCTTTATGCAACTCTTGGTGATGAATATGTTCAAGCAAGAGGATTCGAAGATAATCAGCGTGAAGTATTGCAAAGCATAGATGTCGTTTCTGGAAACATTCCTTCTTTAAATGCAGATGACATTATTTTGTCTGAAAAAGCAGCAAAGCATTTCGGCGTCAATTTAGGTGACATGTTGACGCTCAAACTTGGTTCCAATAGCATCAAAGTTTATGTTGGCGCAATAGCTAAAAATTCAGGATATTTTCTCAGCGATTCGCCATATCTTATTCTTGGCGCAATTAAACAGATTTCTGGTTTGGTTTTGCCTGGGGAAGTAGATCTTTGCAATGAGATTTATGTTTCTATAGAAAACGGTAGCGATGTTAATGCAGTAATAGAAAGCATTAAGGCTATTCCAAAATATCAAAGCATGAGAGTCGAGCTTTCTCATGATTATAGATATATTGACGAACAAACGACTTCGCTTACAGCGCCTGTTGTGTTGGCAGGAGCAGCTGTTTTAGTCCTTGCTGTAGTTATAGTAGCTTTCTTATTCTTAATGAGCGAAAAAGATAAGATAGACTATATTGCAAGACTAAGAATAGTTGGTGCTACAAATGAACAAATATTTGCTATCTTCATGATAGAAAGTGCAATCTTAGCGTTCATAGGTGGCTTAATTGGATCTGCTTTAGCAGTTGGCGTTTTCGCGCTAATTACTAGACTTGCATTAAAAGTACTGGTTATTAGAATTAGCGCAGTATATTTGTTCGTCGCTGCAATTATAGGTATTATCAGTGCGCTTCTCAGTTCGCTATTGCCAATACTTAGAAGCCTTAAAGGAACTATAAGACAAAATCAAAATTCATCTCCAAAAGGAGCAAAACTTGGTTTCATAGTTCCTGTTATCCTATTTGTTTTAACAGTAATAAGTTTAGTCATTGAGTGTGTCGTAAGTTCGGTAACACCTTACTTTGCAATAATTAGTTTAGTACTTGCAATTATCACTTTGTTCGTAGCATCACCATATATTTTGAAAGGTGTTGTATGCCTAACAGGGAGAGCAAATAATCCGAGTGTAAAAACCGCGTCCAAGACGCTTCCAAGAGAAAAGCGATTTGCTAGATCCACATCCATTTTAACTGTTGGTATTGCTATCAGTGTTATGCTATTTATGGCATGGAATATAACGACAACAGTGTTCAATGGATACATCAAAAACTTCGAAAATTTCATCTTTGTTTCTAACATAAAAGCTAATGTTTCAGTTGATGGATTTAAAGAAATTGATGGCGTAGAATCGGCCACAAAAATGGTTTGGCAGAAGAGCGAAATTAAGGCAGATAGCTTTGAAAAGACAGTTAATCTGCTTGGCTCATATGATGTGCTTGATATGATAAACTTTGAGTTTATCACTACAAAAGATAATGTTAAAACTGCTATTGCGCCAATTAACAACGAATACAAGTATACCAATAGACCAGTGTGCTTGGTCGATATATCTCTCCAAAAACTCTATGGTTTGAACCTCGGCGATGAGTTTAATTTGGTTGTTAAAGATAAGACAATAAGGGTAGAAATAGTTGGCTTCTTGAGACATAATTTATTCAATGGTAACTATGTCATTATGTCTTCAGAATGTCTTAAAGATAATGGTGTTGAAGTAGATACAGTTTTAGCTATTTCAGATAGTAATGTAGATAAAACAGTAGGTGCCATAAAAGAAAAATACGCAAGCCAAAATTATTATGTAGTTTCTGCACTCGAAGCATTTAAATGGGATAAAGAAAGCACATCTGCAGTGTTTGATTTGGTAGGCACACTTGCAATCGTTGTTGGCATCTTTATCCTTGTGGTTTCCGTATTTGCAGCACTGGTCGGAAGAGGATCTGAAGACAAAGCTAGATCTGCATTTTTGTCTGCAGGTATGTCAAAGAATGCTTTGCTTGGTGCAGAACTATATCAACACTCAATTATCGCAGCTGTATCATTTGCTTTAGCTTTTGCAGTGTCGGTTGTTCTTACAATATCATTGATTCATGCACTTATGTTATTTGGACTCTACTTTGAGTTCACATATTCAGCATGGATAGTTGCAGTAGTGGGATTAGTGATGGCATTATGCTATGCATCAGTTCCATTGATTCTCAACTTCGAGAAAGGATATAAATTAAATAGAAACTAATAAACGCTTTCATATATAGGGCAATTATTATGACAAAAACAATTAAAATCATAATCGCAATAGCGCTTGCAGCCATTGTAGCCACTGGTGCAATACTTGGTGGTGTATTTGGTTCGCGCGCAGTTGCAGCTAAAAAACAAGAACAGGCAGAAAGACGGGCGGTCCAAGAAAGACAAGCAGCTGTTGATTCTGTCAGCAATGAGTTTTTACTTGGTCTCAATGAAAACTGGGTTGCAGACATGTCCGTAGAAGAACTTGCAGATACAGCTGATGCTGGTGATTATATTGTATTCTCTGGCTGGGCAGATCTTGTGGAGGATGTTTTATATAACTCTCCGCTTCAAACTGCAAAAATACAAGCGTTAGCAGATGCAATAAAATCTGAACAAGCAAGCAAATTGTTTGCAGACTTCGATGACAATGCAGCCCTTATTATTCCACTTGTAAAACAAGTGGGATTTACATCAAGCGACGTTTCATCACTTGTTTATTCACTTGTTTATGCATTCATAGACGATGGTGAAGCTACGCTTGAATCCATGAAAGGAAGACTTATTGCAATTAAGAGCGAAAAATCTGCTGTAAATGTTCAAAAGAACCTTGCTGCAGTAAATACAGAACTTGATTATCTCAAGTTCTCATCACAAGAGAGACAGAGTTTGCTTGGCGCACTTGCAAATGCAGAAGGAGCAATTAAAGAGCTTGTATCTTTTGCATATACTACATCCATTGGAACACTCACTGATAATATGATTGAGATTATAGCAAGTGAAGATGGTGCATTATCTGATGTAACAGATGGAGAAATTCAAACTGTTGTTAATGCAATGTTGTCAAATGTTCGTAGCTTTAAAGCAAATATGACAACATCAGAAATTGAAAAACTTAATAACGCAATTAAAACTATTACGGATAAGTTTGATGGAACTCTTACAACCTCTGGTTTGTTTGCACAAATAGTCAATTATGCAAAACTCGCATACGTGTTTACAGATTCAATCCCATATTTGTCTAGCATAGCTATCTCTGTTGCTGGTGTTGTTGATGTTGATTTCTTGACAGTTATTAGAGATTACTCTAATAATTTGGACAAATATGATAGCAATGAATCAGCTGTAAATTTAGCAGTTATAGCTGCAAAGTTAACAGAACAATTATTCGGTGACATTGATAAAGCAGAACTTTTAGGCCTTATCGATACTCTTGAAAAGCAAGCCAAGACGGATTATCGTCGTGCATTCCCACTTGTCTTAGCTGATTTTTACATAAACTTTATGGCATATAATGGTGATACGGATGAAGTGTTGCATCCAACAATAATATCAGAAGCCATGTTTGAAGACATAGTTGGTTATACTCTTATGTATACATTCCTTGGAACATTTGAAAAAACGTACTATAACTTTGTCGATGGTAAAGCAACAGATGATGATCTAAGAAAAGCTGCAAATAATTGCCCATTTGATAAATTCGGTATTGTTAATCCATATTCAAGAACGGATGACACAAAGAGATGGTTTGAGTATTATATGAGTGAAACGGCAGATGTGCTTTATAATATGGCGGTTGACTATGCGCCATCTTTGAAAGCCGACTTGTATCAATGCGTGGAAGATTATTACGCGCAAGATTCTGTGATTAAAGCAGATACTGTTCTGCTCGCAAGCAAAGCACTAATATTGCCACTTCCAGAAGGCGCAACAGATGAAGAAAGAAAGGCACATCAAGAATTAATTGATTCTTATATTTCCATAGCAAGGTCATCACGTGTTTATGGATTATCATACTTACTCGGTTCAATCTTCAAATAAAGATTACTTGACATAGTATAAAAATTATATTATTATCTATTTACAAATCAATCTAAAACGATGACATGAGTCGGAGTGTAAGACGGGTTAGCAAATGAAACAAAACTATTTCGCTATCGTTTTACACGGTAGCGATTTTTTATTAAAAATAAAAAAGGGTTTAACCCGAAGGAGATAATTATGAAAAGAATTGGTGTCGTTGGCATCGTAGTAAAAGGAGACAGAAGTCTTGCTATCGAAATGCAAAAAGTTTTGAGTGATTTTGGTGACATTATTGTTGGCCGTATGGGAGTCCCAAGAGATAATGTCTCAACAATAGCTCTTATCGTTGAAGGCTCACAAGAGCGTATTTCAGCTCTTACAGGAAGACTCGGTAAGTTTGATGGGCTCGCAGTTAAATCAGCTCTTACAAGCTTTGAGGTTGAATAACAATAGGGTAAAAATAATATAGAGGTATAGATTATGAAGAAGTTTATTAAAATCATTTCAATAGTGCTCGCTTTGGTTTTGGTAGTAGCACTCGCAACAACTTTTGTTGCTTGCAACAAAAAGAATAATGAAGGTGAAAAAGCAGATCTTCGTTTTGCAGCTCCAGAGGGAACCCCAGCCCTTGCTATGCTTACATTTGCAGTAGATAAAGCGCAAATTGATGGACACAACGTTACATACGCCGCAGTTGCCCCAGCAAACATTGGAGCAGAGATGTCTTCAAGAAGTGCAGATATTGTTATTATGCCAGTTAATGCAGGCGCAAACCTAATCCGTCAAGGTGCAGATTACAAGCTTGTAAGTGTTGCTGTAGGCGGTTCTTTATTTATGGTAGCAGGTGATAATAATGGTGATGCTCTTACAGTAAATGATGTGAAGGGTAAGAAAGTCGCTTGCATCGGTAAAACTGGTGTTCCAGGTCTTGTGTTTAGATATGTTATGAATGCTAATGGTATTGGNNTGGCATGATTGAATCTGGAGATCCAGGCGAGAACCAAGTATTGGTTCAATATGTTGCAGATGGTACAGCAGCAAGAGCTCTTCTTTCAGACAATCAAGTAGATTTTATTGTTGTAGGTGAACCTGCGGCAACAGCAACAAAGAATGCACTTTCTAAAACTAGAGAATTAAATATGCAAGCAGCATATGCAGCTGCAAATAGCGCAAATGGCAACTCATATCCACAAGCGGGCTTATTTGTTAGAACAGCTCTAGCTAATGATGGTACATTCATGGCAGATTTATTTGGAAAACTTGCAGCAAACAATACATGGATTAGTGAACATGCCAGTGAAGTAACTGCAAAAGCTAAACAACTTTATGAAAGCGCAGTTTTCCCAGCACCATCAATTCCACGTTGTGCAGTAGACGGATCAAGATTAAACATTTCATCTCAAGATGAAATAATTGCGTTCTTGAAGAATGTTATGCCAAAAGATGGCCAAGGAAATAATATTGACTGGGATAGTGCTAAAGACCTTATTTTTGGATAATTAATATATGACAAACAAATTAGAATCAAAACTCAATAAAGTACAAACCAAGCGCATATTGGAAAACATTTGTTATCCAATAATAGCGCTTGGCATTGCGCTTGCTGTGTGGGCTATAGTGGCTAAAATAAAAGATAACCCACTTGTGCTTCCTATGCCAGATGTGGTTTTAGAGCGTTTCTTTAAGCTTGGCGGCGAAGATGGCTTTTGGCTTTCTGTTCTTGCTAGTATATTAAGGACGCTTATATCATTTATCACATCATTTGTTATTGCACTTTTGTTTGCGACACTTGGTGGTGTATTTAAACCATTCCATCGTATAATGTCGCCACTTGTAACAATTCTACGTGCAGCGCCAACTGTAGCGGTAATCCTTATCATGTATGCTTTTGTGCATAATACAACAATGGCGATACTGGTTGGATTCTTAATTGCATTTCCAATTATGTATTCGGCATTTTATTCTGCAATAGTAGGTGTGGATAGGGATCTTGTAGAAATGGCAAAACTATATAATGTTTCGCCAATAAATCGTATAAGATTTGTATATTTACCATCTATCGCGAATACGCTTTTTGATACTTCAAAATCAACGCTTTCACTTACGTTTAAAGTAGTAGTTGCTGCAGAGATTTTGACAAGTGTAGCACGTAGTGTGGGTGGGAAAATACAAACAGCATACGCATCATTCGAGGTAGCATATTTGCTTGCCTGGACACTTGTTGCTATAGTATTCAGTTTTGTATTGGAAGGCATTGTAGCAATCTCAAAGAAAATTTGGGAGGTGGCAAGATGAGCGGAATTGTTATTAAAAATCTTGGCGTTAAATACGATGATAAGGTGATATTTGACGACTTTAATCTTGAAATTGCCGAGAATAAAATCAGCGTAATTTTAGGCGGGAGTGGTGTTGGTAAAACAACATTATTAAACGCTATTGCTGGCCTTAAATCGTATGATGGAGATATACAAACAGATGATGCTGGAGTGAGCTATATTTTTCAGAAAGACAGGTTAATACCTACAATTACGGTATTTAAAAACCTTGATTTGATATTACGCTCACAAATTAAAGACAAGAAAGTTAGGCGCGAAAAGATAGAAAATATGCTCTCTCTTTTGGAGATAGATGATATAGCTCACAAGCTTCCTACAGAGATAAGTGGTGGACAGGCACAGCGTGTTGCTATGGCCAGGGCGTATCTTTTTAAGAGTCAGATATTACTTCTTGATGAACCATTTAAAGCTCTTGATACAGCACTTAAAGCTAGACTCCTTAGTGCTCTTATCGAGCTTAATGAAAGATCCCCAAGAACAATTGTCTTTGTAACTCATGCTATAGATGAGTGCTTGCTTACTGCAGATGAATATTTTGTGTTGGGCAAAATTGAAGATTCTGTAAAAGTTGTTGAGAGTGGAGAAATTGTTAGTGACAAAAAGAATCGCTCTCTTGCGGATGATAGTCTAACTGAAGTCAGAGAAAAACTTTTAAAAGCGTTGCTGTAAATGCTTGACAAGGTTGTTAACACTTTATATAATAAAGAAACTTTATGTCATATACGCATAGTTTGGTGCGTGTGGGTGTAAAAATCAAGTTAGGAGAACGAAAATGAAAGAAGGTATCCATCCAGAGTATCATGACGTTACAGTCATCTGTGCTTGTGGTAATACGTTCCAAACCGGCACAACGAAGAACGTGAAGGAACTTAGAGTTGAAATTTGCTCAAAGTGCCATCCATACTTCACCGGCAAGCAAAAACTTGTTGACACCGGCGGACGCGTGGACAAGTTCAAAAAGAGATACAATCTCGACTAACAAAAAAATTGCGGACGATTCAATCGTCCGCTTTTTTTATGCCTTTTTATAAATATTTATAATTTTAATATTAATTTAACTTTACGAGATTAGATTTTTCTTATAGAATAGATTACAGCTCTTTTATTTTTGGAGTATATATGGCAAAAAAAGAAAAGAAAGAAAAACTTAAAAAGGATAAAATCGCTTGCAGGACATCAATAGGTGGCCAAGCTGTCCTAGAAGGTGTAATGATGAAAGGCTCTCGCTCTGTTGCGACAGCCGTGCGTTCAGCTACAGGCGAAATTACCATTGAAAATAAATACACAAAGAGCGCAAAGGAAAGAAACTGGTTTTTGCGTCTTCCTTTTGTACGTGGTGTTGTTAATCTTATCACGCAATTATTCCAAGGTACTGGAATAATGATGCGTTCTGCAGAAGTGTATGGGGATTTCGCTGAGCCAACTAAATTTGACAAGTGGGTCTCTGATAAACTCAAGATCAATCCAATGAGCATCATTATGGTGTTTTCTGTAGTATTGGGTGTTGCTCTTGCAGTTGGACTTTTTGTATTTTTGCCAAATTTCCTTGCGGGGCTTATCTGTGACCATGTTCCAGCTATTGATACGAGTTCGCTTCGTAGCCTTTGGTATAGCCTTATCGAAGGCGGAATTATGCTTATCATATTCATTTCATACATTTTGCTTGTGTCAGTGATGAAAGATATACGCAGAGTATTTATGTATCACGGAGCTGAACACAAAACAATTGCTTGTTTTGAACATGGACTTGAATTAACAGTTGATAACGCAAAGAAAATGAAACGCGAGCATTCACGTTGTGGTACAACATTTATTTTCTTTGTTATCGCAGTAAGTATCATGGTGTTTGTATTAATCAACTTTATGCTTGAAAGATGTGGATTATTAGTTCCTAACACCATGTCCGCATATAAAGTTATTAACGCACTCATTCGACTTGGATTTAAGTTGTTATTCTTGCCAGTAGTTGCAGCATTTTCTTATGAACTTTTGAAATTGCTTGCAAAGAGTGATTGCTTGTTTGTCCGTATTTTGCGTGCTCCAGGTATGTTGCTCCAAAAACTTACAACAAGAGAACCATCAGATGATATGCTTGAGGTTGCTATTGCCGCTTTCAAAACTGTTCTTGAAATGGAACAAAATGATAACGTACCAGAGCAACAATTCAAAATCAGCGTGCCATATGGTGTTGCTAGAAAACGTTTTGAAGATATTGCAAAGACAGCAGATGAGTCTGATATGGACTGGTTGTTTGTAGAGATTACAGGTTGCAAGCGCAGTGAAGTAAAAGACTTGAAAGTTCTTTCTAAAGAGCAATATGATGCTGGCGAAATAATTGCTAAAAAGATGTCAACAGGTTTGCCATTCCAATATGCAGTTGGTTATACTGATTTTTACGGAGTAAAAATTTCAGTCAATCAAAATGTTCTAATTCCTCGTCCAGAGACAGAAGAACTTGTTGAGAAAGCAATCGCAGAGATTGGCAACAGAAACGATAGTGAAGTATCAGTCCTTGATCTTTGTACAGGAAGCGGCGCAATTGCAACAGTTATTGCATCAAAAACTGGGGCAAGCGTAACCGCATCTGACGTGAGTGCTCCTGCTTTAGATGTTGCACGTGCTAATGCATTGAATGCAGGTGTAAAGGTTAATTTTATTGAGTCAAATATGTTCGATAAGATTGATAGCAAATATGATGTTATCGTTTCTAATCCGCCATATATTCCATCAAAAGACATTGAATCTTTGGATACCAAAGTTAAAAACTTTGAACCTAGACTTGCGTTAGATGGTTCAGAAGATGGGCTCAAGTATTATAGAATTATCGCTAGCCAACTTAATGAACATCTAAATGATGGCGGCGTGTTTATGTGCGAATTTGGTATCGATCAAGCAGAAAGCATAAAAGAAGTATTCGCAAAATTTGATGTAGAAATAATTAAAGATATTGAAGGCAAAGATAGAATTGCGGTGGTGAAAAGAGCATGAAGATAACTGAAGGTATGCTACAAAAACTTGATAAAATCGAGTCAAGATATAACGAGGTTGGCGAAATGCTCGGTGACCCTGCGGTTATTTCAAACCAAAAGGAATTTAAAGAGCTGTCTAAAGAGCATGCCGATCTTATGCCTATAGTTGATATCTATAATCGTTATAAAAAACATAAGTCAGAATTTGATGATTGTGAAGAAATGGTTTCTTTAGAAACCAACCTTGACATGAAGGCAATGTTCAAACAAGAACTTGATGAGCTTCGTGAGGCAATTGACCAAGATGGTCAAGATCTTAAAATAGCTATGTTGCCTAAGGATCCAAATGAGAATAACAACGTTATCATGGAGATTCGCGCAGGCGCAGGCGGAGATGAGGCTGCATTGTTTGGTACAGAGCTTATGAAGATGTATCGTCATTATGCTGACCTCAATCACTGGAAAGTTGAAGAAGTTAATATGAACTATACAGAACTTGGCGGCGCAAAGGAACTCGTATTTATGATTACGGGCAATGGCGTTTATGGCAAGCTCAAGTTCGAAAGTGGTGTTCATAGAGTTCAAAGAGTTCCAGAGACGGAATCTCAGGGAAGAGTTCATACATCAACTGTTACGGTTGCAGTTCTTCCTGAAGCAGAAGATGTTGAAGTTGTTATCAATGAAAACGATATAAAGGTTGATACATATCGTTCAGGTGGCGCAGGTGGACAGCACGTCAATAAGACAGAAAGTGCTATCCGTATGACCCATATTCCAACTGGTATTGTGGTCGAATGTCAAGATGAACGAAGCCAGATAAAGAATAGAGAAAAGGCCCTAAAAGTTTTGAAGTCTCGCATCTATGATTTTTATCAATCACAGGCAGACAAAGAGTATGCTGAAAACCGCAAAGCACAAGTAGGAACTGGCGATAGAAGTGAGCGTATTAGAACCTATAATTTCCCGCAAGGACGTGTCACAGACCATCGTATTGGACTTACACTTTATAGCCTCGATAAGTTTATGCTCGGGGACATGGATGAGATGATTTCTGCTTTGCAGATTGCAGTTCAAAACAAACTTTTGGAAAACATTGAGGACTAAAAGTTTTTAAAATTGAGGGTTGAAATATTCTTATTCTTTATATACAATATATATAGAATAATCTGGAGGTGCTTATGATCAAATTCATCACAGGTGCAAAAGGAACAGGAAAGACAAAAATCATTATAGATATGGCAAACGATAACGTTGAGGTCGCAAAGGGAGATATTGTGTTCTTGACGGATACAGATAGATATATGTATTCACTCCGCTATCAAGTGAGAGTTGTTAACGTGTCAGGCTGGCTCGGAGATGCACCAATCAGTGAAGAAGCACTTATGGGATTCATAAGAGGTATTCTTGCTGGTAACCATGATATTGAAACACTTTATATAGACGGCGCCCACAGAATGCTCGGTAAAACCGTGCAAGAAATGGAATCATTCTTCACAGATCTTTATGCAACAGCTAAGGACTCTGAAACAAGGTTTGTTCTTACTGTAAGTGAAGATGAAGTTAATTTCCCTGAGTTCTTGAGCAAATACGCAAAAGAAGCATAATTGAGCAAGAAAAAATTAGGGTAATAAATGGTTTTGATAAGGGCGGCGGAATCAATAATTCCGTCGTCTTTCAGGAATATGGACGATAAATTATTGGATGAAATCGCAGCTTTAGATGGAGCTGAAAGGATAGAATATATTCTCGATAAATGCTTTTCAATTAAAGCAGATATTGTGCAAGCACTTCCTAATGGTTGTGATTTCCCACTAGTTGAAATAGAAGAGGATCTCTTTGTATTAGAACTAGAGAGCGCAAAATCGTTTGTGTCAATAGACACAAAGATCAGAGCTTCTGTTATTGCATCAGTATTATTATCTTCATATATTGACCTAGCAGTTGATGATGAAGTTGATCTGTTTTTGCCATATGATGGCGTCAACATTGATTTAGTAGATGGTGCATTATTGGCAAATAGTTTGGGTGCTCCTTTTAAAGTGTTTGTAGGAGCTTCTAAGAAAGATATAAACAAACAAGAAGTAACATGTTATGAAATAGATGGGGAATCTGTTAAAGAGCTTATAAAGGACTTTAGCGACTTTGACGATTATGTGTTCGATCCTGTTTCAGTATTAGCTGCAGGCGCATATGATTGCGTTGAAAATGATGGTATACCATCTGTTGTTGTTTCGATAGCAAGTCCAATGCAATATGCAAAAGAAGTATTGTCAGCATTGGGCGTTAAGGCAAGAGACGAACAAGAGGCGAGAATAAAATTAGAGGACCTCTTTGCAGTTGAGCCAATAGATGAATAGAATAGATATTTTTGCAAAATACGGAGTTTATTATGGCAGAAATTAATGATAAAAACCTTGTACAACCAAAAAAGATTGTTTACAGTGCATTAAAACCAACTGGTGATTTAACGCTTGGAAACTATATTGGTGCGCTCCAAAACATGGTAAAAATGCAAGATGAACATGATTGCATTTATATGGTCGCAGATATGCATAGCTTAACTGTGGACAACGTACCAGCAGATTTGAGACGCAGAACATATGACTTCATGGCTCTTTTCCTTGCAGTTGGACTTGATCCAGAAAAGTCTATACTTGCTGTTCAATCACAAGTCCCACAACATGCAGAACTTGCATGGATTTTAAACTGCTATACTCAATTCGGAGAAGCTAGTCGTATGACTCAATTCAAAGAAAAGAGTGCAAAGGCTCCAGAAAATGTTAATGTTGGTTTATTCTCATATCCAACTCTTATGGCTGCTGACATTCTGTTGTATCAAACAGATTTAGTACCAATTGGCAAAGATCAAAAGCAACACCTTGAACTTGCAAGAGATATTGCAGGCCGTTTTAACACGAAATATTCTCCAACCTTTAAGATTCCAGAAGGTGTTTTCCAAAAGCAAGGAGCAAAAATATATAATTTGCTTGACCCTACAGCAAAAATGGGAAAAACAGATGATAATGAGAATGGTGTTGTGTTTTTGCTTGATGATCCTGATACAATCATGCGCAAGTTTAAACGTGCCGTCACAGACTGTGATACAAGCATAAAATATGATGAGTCAAAACCAGGTATTTCCAACCTAATCACTATTTATTCCGTATTTACCGGAACACCTATAGAGAAAGTGGAACAAGATTTTGCTGGTTCATCATATGCTGACTTTAAGACAAAAGTTGGCGAGGCAGTTGTTGATTATTTGCGTCCAATTCAAGATAAGTATCATGAACTTATGAACAATAAGGATTATTTGCTTGAAGTAATGAAAAACGGCGCCGAAAGAGCAAGCCGTATAGCAAATAAGACTCTTTCTAAAGTATACCGTAAAGTTGGATTCGTTCAACTTCCATAAACACACAGGTCAGTCTTATGTTTGGTTATGTAATTCCTGATAAAGACAATATGCTGATAAAAGACTTTAATGTCTTTCAATCATTTTATTGTGGTCTTTGTAAGGCGTTACATAAAACTGGCAGTGAAGTGACCAGATTTTGCACAAACTACGATGTAACGTTTTACAGTGTCCTTATGCACGAGTTGACAAAAACGCCAGTTAAGTTTGAACGCAAAATGTGTGTTTATAATGGGAAGAAGAAAGTAATTGTCGCTCCAGATAAGCTTTCTTTAAAAATGGCAGATCTTTCAGTGTTGTTAGTATACTACAACATTAAGGACGATGTAGCTGATGGCAAAAAGTTGCGTGCGCCACTTGCTTGGAGATTAGCATTGCGCAAGCGTAAGGCAGCAAAACACTTGCCAAAAATAGATTCTTTGATGCGTGAACAATTTGGGCTTCTTTCAAAGCTTGAAAAAGAGAATTGTGATAGCATTGATAGAGTAGCAGATACTTTTGCAAGCTTAATGAGAGATATAACTCGTATTCTCCTTGAAGAAGATGAGCAGGAAAAACTTGCAGAAGTTAATGCATCTGAGAGCGAAAAAGAAGAAAGAATTGGTAAGTATTATAGCACCGATGAAAAGCATGACATAGATGACTTTTGCTATAATCTAGGGCGTCTAGTTTATCTCATGGATGCGGTAGATGATGTCGAAAAAGATAGCAAGAAAAAAACATATAATCCAATCTTGCTAAACTATGGAAAATGCGAAGAAAAGGTAGATTATCTTACAAAAAACGCTGATGAACTATCGTTTTTGTTAAAATCAACTTACAATAAGATGGTCGGTGCATACAACAAAATGAATGTCAAGATGTATGAAGGAGTATTGTCAAATACGATATATCTTGGTATAGATATGCAGATTGAAAAGCTGCTTAAAGGAGACAAAAAATGCCAAATAACCCGTTTGTAATTTTGGGAGTTTCTGAAAACGCATCACAAGCTGAAATATTGGATGCTTATAAGAAAAAACGCTCTGAACTTCAAGAGCATCTTTTTGATGCAGGCGAAGCGGGTGATACAGCAGCTAGAAAGATAACAGAACTTGATGATGCTTATCAACAAGCTATGGAAATTGCTATGGACAGAGCAACAGTATCTGGAGAAGGTGAGTCAACTTTCGAAGCTGTTAAACAAGCAATTAGGAACAAGAACCCAGAAGATGCTCAAAGGGCACTCGATAACATCTCTAACCGTTCTGCAGAATGGCATTATTTCCAATCAATAGTCTTCTATGAGAAGAATTGGCTTAATGATAGTAAAAAGCAACTTGAGATAGCACTCGCTATGGATCCAAGCAATGATAAATATTCTAGAGCTCTTGAAAACCTTAAAAAGAAAATAGATGGCACACGCCCATATGAGAATAATAACTCTGGAGATATCTATCATCAAAACACTACCGAAGGTGGAAATGGTCGTACATACCGCCAAAGAGGTGGAGATGATGTAGCAGATGGATGTTGTGCGGCATGTCAAGCACTTTGGTGCGCAGATTGTTGCTGCGAATGTATGGGTGGAGATCTTATTCGTTGCTGCTAAGATAATAAGTATTGACGCCGATTATATTTAATCCGCGTCAATTTTTTAATTGTATGAGCAAAGTTGATAAAAAAAGAAAAATATCTAGGCGTGACGCCATATATGGCGTAGCATTAGCCGGTATATGTGCTGCACTTGCACTTCTTCTTGTATGGTTAAGTGTAGTTGCGAGATACGGAACCTTGGGCTTTTTTGCAGCTGCAGGTCTTGTGTTAATGATTCCGCTTTATAAGAAATACTATTTTTCTTCTATTGTTGCTTATGCAGTATCCGCTGGGCTCAGTGTCCTTATAGGGGATTTAGCTAGTGTTATGGGATATATCCTATATTTCGGTCCTGTAGCGATAGCACTTGGTATTCTTGTCAACAAAAATATCAAATGGTATTTTGCTATCCCATTTGAAATAGGATATGCTGTTGGAATACTCGCTCTCCTTTATTATGTGTTTGGTAGCGTTATCGTGCATTATGAAGGTTTAGCAGATGTGAAATTCTGGGTGTTTGTTCTTATCGGGACACCGGTACTTGTCATAATAAATATAATTCTAAGCCTTGCTTATGAGAGAATTATTCCAAGAGTTGCAAAAGTATTAAGAACAAGTGATAACGACGAAAACAAGCAATCTAACACAGTGAATTTAGATGAAGACGATGGGGATAGCCCATTTGAAGAGTTAGATACATATATTGTCCCTGCTGACAAAAGCGAAGAAAAGGGACATGAAGACAACGAACAAGAAGGTGAAGAAAAATGAAAAACATCGCACTTGCAAGTAGAACTAGAATGGATATAAAGTTTGCAGAGAATCTGCGCTCTTTGAGACGCTCTAGACGTTTGTCTCAAAAAGAACTTGCAGATATTGTTGGCGTTGACCAACGTACAGTAAGCGCATGGGAGAATAAAGTAGCTGAACCAAGTTTAGAAATGCTCGCAAAACTTTGTGAAATTTTTAATGAAACATATGATGGATTGCTTGGATGATGTATCATTCTCGAATACATTAATTAAATTGCCAGTTGGCAATTTTTTTATGCCCATTTTTATAAAAGCACGCATTGTTTTTGTCGCTATTTAGTGTGTGCGAACGCGTACATACGCAAAATATATTACTTATATTTACTTTCTACTTTTTATTTACTTTTTGACCCCGTTGTGATTATAATATGGCTATGGTTGATTTTAAGGAAAAACTAAAAGACGTCCCAACAAATCCAGGTGTTTATTTTATGCTGGATAAGGATGGGGAAATAATTTATGTTGGTAAGGCGAAAAACTTGAAAAATAGGCTTCGCTCTTATTTTTTCAACCTTTCTAATCGTACTGCAAAAGTTATGGCTATGCTGGAGCACGTTGATGATTTCCGTTATATCATCTGTGCTAGTGAAGTAGATGCTTTAATGACAGAAAATAATTTGATCAAAAAGCATAAGCCAAGATACAATATTTTGCTCAAAGATGATAAAGCATATCCATTCTTAAGAATTGATATGAAAGAGCAATTCCCAGCGGTTACGCTTGTTCGCAAGCTTAAAAATGACGGTGCTAAGTATTTTGGTCCATACATGCAGTCTGTCAACATTAAAGATATTTTTGATCTGATTCATACGGCATTCCAAGTTCGAGATTGTAAGAGAGATTTATCAAGGCCATCTCGCCCATGTTTAAACAAGCATTTAGGAAGATGCTTGGCACCATGCAGCGGTGAAGTTAGCGAACAAGAATACAAAGTTGAAATACAGAAAGTAATTGAGTTCTTAAAGGGCAATGATAAAGAAGTTGAACGTATTTTAAAAGAAAAAATGCAACGCTTTGCTGAAGAAGAGAATTTTGAAGTAGCTTTGAATTATCGTAATAAACTAGCCGTTCTAGACAAACTTGTTAGAAAACAAGTTAGCAGTCTTCCAAAAGAGTTCAATTTGGACATATTTGCATTTGAATCAAACGGCATTATTTCAACAGTAAACATGCTTGTTGTTCGTGGCGGAAAACTTGTAGGTGGTGAAAACTTCACAGTAGATGCAGTTGATGAAGATTTGGCATCTTATATTTATCAGTATTATCTCAACAATCCACCACTTTGTGATGAGATTATCACAGATAATGTTGAAGATATGGAAACCTTAGAAAATGCAGTTTGCAAACTTGTTCAACATACAGTGAGGGTTGTAGAACCAAAACAAGGTGTGAGAAAGCAGTTGTTGGATCTCGCACATTCTAATGCTTATGATGCTATGACAAAACATGGCACTCAAGATGAACGTAAACAACTAAGGACAATTGGCGCAGTTAGACAACTTGCCCAAGTTTTAAATCTTAAATCTTTGCCTATGAGAATGGAGTGTTATGATATCTCCCATATTTCAGGTACAGACAAAGTTGCAAGTATGGTTGTTTTTGAAAACGGAGAGCCAAGGAAGTCGCATTACAGAAAATTCAAAATTAAAACAGTTGAAGGGAATAATGACTTCGCTTGTATGAAAGAAGTATTAATTAGAAGACTCCAAAGACTTGAAGATGAAGATGAAAGCTTCAGTTCTCGTCCAGATTTGCTTGTTATAGATGGTGGCAAAGGTCAACTCGCTTATGCAAAAGAAGCACAACGTGAAACTGGCAGAGAAGATATCGAGATTATCTCGCTTGCTAAACGTGAAGAAGAAGTATTCCTTGGGTCAAATCCAGAAACCCCAGTGATTATTCCTCATGACAATATTTCGCTTCAATTGTTGCAACGAATAAGAGATGAGGCGCATAGGTTTGCAATTACATTCCATAGAAGTTTAAGAAGCAAGCATCTAAGTGAAAGTGCATTAAAAGAAATCGAAGGCATTGGCCCTAAAAAGTCGGCTGCACTTTTGAAAGAATTTGGGTCAGTTGAGGATATAAAACGTAAAACCCCAGAAGAGATTGCTAAGGTAGAAGGATTCTCATTGGAATCAGCAAAAAAACTGCTTTTAGCATTGTCAGAAAAAAACTAATAGCCTTATCGTGTTCAGTCTTGAAATTATAAATTTATTGTTGTACAATAATTTATAACTTACTATTTAGGTAAAAAGGACTATATAGATGAAATTTATAGGAGATTATCATACTCATACTGTTGCTAGTGATGGGCATTCAACTCTTGAAGAGAACATTAAAGCAGCAAAGAAAATAGGTCTTGAAGAAATCGTGATTAGTGATCACGGTTTTCAAACTGTCCTTGAAGGTATGACTCCTAAAAAATTTGCAAAGGAACTTGCTTTTTGTAAGTCAGAAAAGAGCATAAGAGTCTTACAAGGCATTGAAAGTAACA
>DBVO01000036.1 GCA_002308215.1 Christensenella sp. UBA1262 | reverse complement strand
ATAATCATGACATCTAATATTGGTGCGAAAGAAGCTTCTGAACCTCGCCATACACTTGGATTCTCTGGTGAAGCAGAAAATATAGTGAATAATGTACGCGAAAGACATATTGATGCTCTTAAAGAGAACATGAAGCCTGAGATCATCAATCGTATTGATGAAATTGTAGTGTTCAAGAAACTCGGCAAAGAGAACTTGCTTAAGATTGCAGACCTTATGTTTGATGCGCTTGAGAAACGTCTTGATGAGAGAGACATTAGAGTTGTCTTTGACAAGAGTGCAAAAGATTTTGTTGTATCAAAGGGATATGATGCAGAATATGGCGCTAGACCATTAAGACGTACTATTAGCAGATTGGTTGAAGATAAACTCAGCGAGAAGATAATTCTCGGTGATATTTTGCCAAATGATATTGTTGAAATATCCAGTGATGGTGAAGATTTAAAATTTGAAATTAAACATCAAAAATTTGATGTTTAGTTTTGAAAAAATAATCAAAAAAATATTGAATATACAGCGTATATTTGGTATAATAGAAGCGAAAAGAAAAGATGTTCAGGAGGTATTTTATGAAACTTGAACTTTTCGGAAAGAATTACAACCCAAGCGACTCCTTGAAGGCTATCACGGAGAAAAAATGCGTCAAGATTGCACGTCGTCTTGATGATGAGGATGCACTCGTAAAATTTGTTGTCACTCTTGAAAATGGTGACTATACAACAGACGCAAGCGTGACAACGCACGGCATTACCTATCGTGCACAAGCCGTTTCTGGCTCTCCATTTGACAATGTTGATGAAGTTATTCCTAAACTTCTTGGTCAAATGACAAAACAAAAAGACATTTGGGGCAAAGACAAAAAGGGTAGCCCAAACGTCTATGAGGAAGAAGAAGTCTAATGAAAGTTGGCATCTCAACAGCGACGTTTTTTCTAAAAGAATTGACCGAGGATTGCTTCTCGGTCATTCGCCTATGTGGAGGGGATATTTGTGAAGTCTTCTTAACGACGTTTTCGGAGTACGAAGAAGACTTTGGCAAGTTATTAAAAGAGAGGCTCGATTCAGTTGGAAATTTGGAAGTTTATTCTGTCCATTCTCTCAATACTAACTTTGAGCCTCAGCTTTTTAACCCTGCACCTAGGACACGCGCTGATGCCGAAGTAGTGTATAGAAAAGTTTTGCGCGTCGGACAAATTCTTGGCGCAAAAGTTTTTACGTTTCACGGACAATCAAGACTAAAAAAAGATGCTTATTTTGATCCTGTTGCAGTAGGAAAACGCATGTTTGAACTTGGCAATATTGCAAATGAATATGGCATTACTCTTTGTTTTGAAAATGTACATTGGGCAGCATTTAATACACCAGAGTTCTTTGCAAGATGCAAAGAATATTGTCCAAACTGTGGTGCAGTGTTAGATGTTAAACAAGCTTGGCAAAGTGGTTATGATTGGCGTGAATATTTGGATGCTATGGGTGATAGACTTAAAAACATCCATTTGTCAGACGTAAAAGATGGCAAGATTTGCATGGTAGGAGATGGCGAGTTCCCATATGAAGAACTTGTTTCTCGTCTTAAAGCTATGAACTATCAAGGCCCATTACTTATTGAACAATATGCAAGAGACTATAACGACTATTCACAAGTGAAGAAGTCGGTTGAATATTTGAAAAATATTATCGGAGGCACTAATAATGCAAATTAAATTCGATTTTAACAATATGATGCAAGAACAACTTGGTGACAAGGGCATTAGCGAAAGCCAAATTGATGCACTTCGCGACAAAGCAAAAGATTCTTTTGATTACCTTGAAGCTAACCGTGGTAAAGGATGGATGGGTTGGACTGAACTTCCATACAACCAAGAAGACATTGTTAGAGATATTATCTACACAGCTGCTGAAGTTAGAGCACATTTTGATAACTTCGTAGTTCTTGGTATCGGTGGTAGTGCACTTGGCCCAATGGCTGTATACAATGCTCTTTGCCATCTCCATTACAATGAACTTGATCCAAAGAAGCGTGGCGTTAAATTCTATGTTGAAGATAACGTTGACCCAGAGCGCATGATTGCACTTCTTGATGTGGTTGATCCAGCTAAGACAATGTTCAATGTCATCACAAAGAGTGGTGCTACAAGTGAAACAATGAGCCAATATCTTATAATCACCGACATTCTTAAGAAGAAAATCGGCAAAGATTGGGCAAAACACATCATCGCAACAACATCAGAAGCTAAGGGCAACCTTATTAAACTTGCTAAAGCAAATGGATTCAAGACATTCTTTATTCCAGATAATGTTGGTGGACGTTTCTCAGAACTTTGCCCAGTTGGTCTTCTTCCAGCAGCTGTACTCGGTATTGATATTATCAGTATGCTTAGAGGCGCAGCAGAAGTTGATAAAGCTTGCAATAGCCCAGATCCATATAAGAACCCAGCTCTTATGGCAGCTGTTCTTCAATATATTGCTATGGAAGAGAAGGGTGCAAATATTTCAGTTATGATGCCTTATGCAGATAGCCTTAAACTTATGGCTGACTGGTATTGCCAACTTTGGGGTGAAAGCCTTGGTAAGGCAGTTGACTTTGATGGCAAACTTGTTCATAAAGGACAAACACCTGTTAAGTCACTTGGTGTTACAGACCAACACTCACAAGTTCAACTTTATACAGAAGGTCCATTCGATAAAGTTATAACACTTATTGGTGTAGAGCGCTTCCGTGGTAATGTTGAAATTCCTAATGGTGCTGAAGAATTCCCAGATGTTAACTTCCTCTGCGGACACTCAATGGGTGAACTTATCAATACAGAAAGAAAAGCAACTGAATATGCACTCACACGTTCTAAACATTTGAATAGAACAATTTTGCTTGACGAAGTCAGTGCATCATCAATTGGTGGACTTATGATGTTCTTCCAACTTGAAACAGCATATTGTGGCAAGATGCTTAACATTGATACATTCAATCAACCAGGTGTTGAAGAAGGCAAGAATGCAACATATGCAATGTTCAATCGTAAAGGTTACGAAGCTAAGAAAGAAGAACTTAACAACGCACCAAAGAAAAACGCAAAATATATTATCTAAGATAATATAAAATTCAAAATATATATCTACAGTGACGTTTGGTGATGGATTAATTTCTATCGCCAAACTGAACGTAGTCAAATAATCTTTTAGATTGTTTAGGAGAAGCAAATGGAAAAAGATGGCAAAATGTATACGTTCTATGCTTTTATGAACCGCATGAAGATGATAGAACGTTGGTCACTTATGCGTTCAAATATTAAGGAAGACCTTATGCAACATTCAGCATCTGTTGCAATTCTTGGCCAAGCACTCGGCATCATAAGAAATGAACTTTATGGTGGCAATTGCGATGTTGATAAAATAGCATCACTTGCACTTTATCATGATACTGCAGAAGTAATCAGTGGTGACTTGCCAACACCTATCAAGTACTACAATTCAACAATGAAGAATGCTTATAGTGAAATCGAAGATATGATTAATAAGCGTCTCATTGATTCATTACCAGATGAATTGCAAAATGCATATACTCCTTATCTCATCCCAGATGAAGATAGCATCGAATATAAGCTCATGAAGGTTGCAGATAAGCTTTCTGCATATGTCAAATGTGTCGAAGAAAAACTTCTTGGAAACAAAGAGTTTGATATGGCATATAAACGCTTAAAAAAGGTCTTGGATGACAGCAGGGCAGAATATCCTGAACTTGCGTATTTCCTGGATAACTTCATGGATGGATTCCAAGAGAGCCTTGATATATTATGATTGAAATTAAAAGTGTCACCAAACAATACCTCTATGGCGCGCGCGTATTGGACGCACTTGACATGGAGATTAAGGACAGCGAAATAATCGCTGTTCTTGGCGACGAGCAAAGTGGCAAGACTACTTTTATTAAAGTAGTGTCAGCGGTAGAAGACTATGAAGGAGAAATTACTCTAGATGGCAAGCCAATGACACAAAAGACAAATGACACAATAGTTGTGTTTGATGATCTTGCATTTTTTGAAAATCATAATTTCTTTTATAACCTCGCGTTCCCACTTTCTATTCGCAAAGTGGACGAACAAACAATTAATGGAAAGGTTTATGAGGCAGCAGAGAAGTTAGGGATAGTTGCGTGCCTTCACGATAAGGTTAAGAAAGCACCTCTTCTTGATAAAAAGCGCCTTGCAGTAGCTAGATTATTGCTCCGTGATGCGAGGGCAGTTTTTGTAGATGACATCACTCATGGACTTAGCGCAAAAGATGCCGAAACTATTCTTTCTGAGATTCAACCAATCCTTATTGATTTTGCAAAACGTGGTGCAAGTATAGTTTATTCAACAACGAGCATCGCTGAGGCAAAATCAATAGCAGATAGAATTGTTGTATTGCATTATGGTGAAGTAAAGCAAATAGGCACATTTGATGAGATATATTCTCATCCAAATAATATTTGGGCAGGTGAGGGTGTAGACAAATGCTTTGCATTTGAAGAAGCCAAACTTGAAAGAAAGGATGGCGCTCTCAAACTTGCATTTGAGGATGGGAAGTATATCCTTGATGCAGATAAATTTGAAGGCAAAATTGTTAATGGATTTGAGGATAAAAAGATTTACGTTGGCTGGCATGGTGAAGATTATGCCGATGACAGTGAACGAGTAGAAAACGTCAAATACTCTTATAGACTTGGCGATAAATATGTCAATGTCACAGAAAGCGGTAAACAGGTTGTATGCGATGTTAAGTTAGACAAAGTGTCTACTTTGCCAAATATTGAAAAGGCATACTTATTTGACTTCGAAAACGAAAATAGTATAGAAAAATAAAAACTATAGTTTTTAATATAGAGGCAATATGATTATTTTAGGTATTGACCCAGGTCTTGCGACAATGGGTTATGGGGTTATAAGTGCGGTACACGGCAACTTCAGTGTAGTAGACTACGGTGTTGTTACAACTCCGAAGGAACTTACTTTACCCCAAAGACTAAAACAGATTGAAGAAGGCGTTACTGAATTAATAACAACATTCAAGCCACAGAATATTGCCATAGAAGAACTTTTCTTCTCAAAGAATATAACGACTGGTATTCCTGTTGCAGAAGCTAGGGGAGTAATACTTTTAACAGCAGTAAAGAACCTTGGGGATGAAGTATACGAATATACTCCAAACCAAATAAAGATGGCTATTACTGGCTATGGTGGAGCAGATAAGATTCAAATGCAACACATGGTACAAGCACTTCTTCGTTTAAAAAAGGTCCCTCGTCCAGATGACGCAGCGGATGCACTAGCAGCGGCATTATGCCATGCACAAACAAGTCGTATGACAACAGAATTCAAAATTAAATAAAGGAAAATAAACTATGTACAGTTACATTACCGGCAAGGTTGTAAGTAAAACAGATTCAGCAATCGTGCTTGACAACAATGGAATAGGCTACGAGCTCGGCGTAAGTGGAAATACGCTCTTTGACGTCGAATATGGCGAGATTGCAAAGATATACACGTATTTATACGTGAGAGAGGATGAAATGTCTCTATATGGCTTCTCACGCCTTGATGAGAAGAATCTTTTCTTGCGTTTAATAGAGGTTAGTGGTATTGGCCCTAAGATGGCAATGCAAATTTTGAGTGGTTATGATCTTAAAACACTCACTATGGCAATTGCATCTGGTGATATCAAGACGTTGGCAAAGATTAAAGGTCTTGGCAAAAAGACAGCAGAACTTCTTATTGTTAGCCTTAAAGATCATGTTGCTGATGATATCACTTTGCTTGCAATGGATGGTGGTCCATCTGGTTCATCTATCATTGGCGAAGATGTAGCAGATGCAGTAGTAGTACTTGAAAGCCTTGGCATAGCCAAGAC
>DBVO01000014.1 GCA_002308215.1 Christensenella sp. UBA1262 | reverse complement strand
GGATTTTATGCATTTTTCTACATATCTACACCCGGATTTTATGCATTTTTTTACTTATTAACACCCGGATTTTATGCATTTTTTAGTATTTTGATACCAGGATTTTATGCAAAATCATTGACAAAAACACTATTTAAGGTATATTCTTGGCGTAGATGAGGTACACTTATGCTGAAAAGAAAAATCTATGATGAACTCCTAAAATTCAAACAAGACAGAAAAATTGGTCTCAAAAAATGCCTTATTATAAAAGGCGCAAGACAGGTTGGTAAATCTTTTATTGTTAAAGAATTTGGTAAGACGGAATATAAATCCTTTATCTGTATTGATTTTTATAAACAACCAGATTTAAAAGCTATTTTTGATGGTAATCTCTCTCCAGATGATATCTACAAGAGGATGTCTGCCAATATGCCAAACATTAAATTTATTCCAGGAGATACCTTAATTTTTCTGGATGAAATCCAGCGCTGTGGTAATGCAAGAACAGCAATTAAGTTTTTAGCAGAAGATATGCGCTATGATGTTGTTTCTTCGGGGTCTTTACTGGGGCTATCATATGCCGATGACGATGATGATGGAGTTGAAGAACCTGAATCAATACCTGTTGGGTATGAAACACAACTCACGATGTATTCCTTGGACTTTGAAGAATTTTTGTGGGCCAATGGATATAGCGAAAATACTATCGCAGATCTAAAAGTTTATTTTGATAAATGCGAACAAATTCCTGTCAGCATTCACAACACGTATGAGTCGCTTTTTAGAGAATTTATGGTTGTTGGTGGTATGCCTGAAGTAGTCGCAGATTTTGTCGAACACAAAGATTTTTATCGTGTTGCGAAGATACAAGCAGATATTATAGCCGAATATCAAGATGATATTTCTAAACATGCTAAAGGCAAAGAAAAACAATATGTTAGAATGTGTTATGATGCTGTCCAAAAACAGCTGGCAAAAGTCATCAAAAAATTTCAGTATTCAACTGTTGAAAAGGGGCAAACCCGAAGAAAATTTGGAGGGAGCATAAAATGGCTTAAAGATTCAAATATAGTATATATTTGTAACAACGTATATGAACCATATATTCCGCTTGCAGGGAATGCTAATGAAGATCAATTTAAAGTGTATATAAATGACACAGGGCTTCTCTCGAGTATGTATGGTTTTGAAACGAAACTCGCAATTCTTAATAACACAATCAAAGGTAACGCAAAGGGTGGTATTTATGAGAATATTATAGCAGAGTGTCTTGTGAAGCGCGGATATAATTTGTTCTACTATAAACCTGATGATTCGCATGAAATAGAGTTTTTAATTGAAAAGAATGGTGATGTCATTCCTGTTGAAGTCAAGGCAAGCAACGATGCATCTATATCCCTCAATTGGTTTATTGAAAGATTTAATCCGAATGTTGCCTATAAATTGATTTCAAATAGAAATGGTAAAGTGGGCTCAAAAATCACTTTGCCACATTATATGGTAATGTTTTTATAACATGGTTATAAGCGTTTTAATTGTTTTGAACAAATAAGCACTAGTAAAACAAAATGAAATACGACTCAACTATGAAAGTTGGGTCGTATATTTTTTATATAAGACGTCTATAATTTCAAAAATACACCTTGTTATTGGTATATTTATTTGTTATAATATTCATGATCGTTTTTTGGAGGGTCATATGAAAACAAAAAAAGTTTTTCTTACAGAAACCGTGTTGAGAGATGCGAACCAATCGCTTATTGCTACACGTTTACCTTATTCAAAATTTGCTGACATTCTTCCAACAATGGATAAAGCTGGCTATTATTCAGTAGAGTGCTGGGGTGGCGCGGTATTTGATGTATGTTTGAGATTTTTAAATGAAGATCCATGGCAACGTTTGCGCGACCTTCGCAAGAATTTGCCAAACACAAAACTCCAAATGCTGCTTCGTGGCCAAAACCTATTAGGTTACAAGCATTATCCAGATGAAATTGTTAAAATGTTTGTAGAGAAGTCTGTTGAGAATGGTATTGATATCATACGTATTTTTGATGCTCTTAACGACTTACGCAATATTGAAGTAGCTACAAAAGCCGCAATTAAGGCAGGAGCTACTGTGTCCGGCACATTGTCATATACACAAAGCCCAGTCCATACATTAGAAGCTTTTGCAAAACAAGCAAAAGAAATGGAAAACATGGGTGTTGCAACAATTTGTGTTAAAGATATGGCAGGTGTTATGACACCACAAGAAGCATACGACCTTATTTCAGCTATAAAAGCAGAAGTTAAGATCCCAGTGGTTTTGCACACACACTGCACAACAGGAATGGCATATCTTACATATCTAAAAGCCGTTGAAGCAGGAGTAGATGTAATTGACACAGCAACTTCTTGTTTCTCTGGTGGTACAAGCCAACCTGCAACAGAGACCCTCAATTACGCATTAAAACAAATGGGTTATGAGACAGGTCTTAATGATTCTGTTTTGAAAGAAGTAAATGATTATTTCAAACCTATTCGTGATGAATATATTAAAGACGGTTTGCTTAATCCAAAGATGATGGCAACAGATACTGATGCACTTAATTATAAAGTACCAGGTGGTATGCTTTCAAATCTTGTATCACAATTAAAAGCTCAAAATGCTATGGATAAGTTTGAAGAGGTTCTTATAGAAACTCCAAAAGTTAGAGCAGACCTTGGTTATCCACCACTTGTAACTCCTATGAGCCAAATGGTTGGTGTACAAGCAACAAACAACGTACTTGCTGGAGAGAGATATAAAAACATCTCTAAGGAAGTTAAAGCATATTGCCGTGGTGAATATGGTACATCGCCTGCACCTATTAACCCAGAAGTTATGAAGAAGGCTCTTGGAGATGAAAAGCCTATTGAAGGTAGATATGCAGATACTCTTGAACCAGTATTTGAAAAGACAAAAGCAGAACTAGGCGATACAGCTAAGAACGATGAAGATGTACTTTCATACATTCTTTTCCCACAAGTAACTGAAAAGTACTTTGCAGCAAGAAAAGAAAGAGAAGAAAAGATTGTAAAATATACAATCACTCCAATCGAAAAGTAAGGTGAAAATATGAATAGTTTGATTTTAGCAAGCGTTCTCAATAAAGACGAACCAATGCAACCGCTAGATGCATTACTTCTTGCGGTTATTGGTATTGCTGTCGTTTTTGTTGTGTTAATCGCACTTATGTTCATCATATGGTTGATGGGCAAGATTTTCGATGGATCAGACAAGCTAAAAGAAAAACATCCAGAATGGGGTGAAAAGCTTGCAAAAACCAAAGAAAAGATGATGTTTTGGAAGAAAAAAGAAAACAAAGAGCCTGCTGAATCATTTGAAGTTCAAGAAGTGGCAGAAGGCACTTGTGGCGATGTAAAGTTAATAAACGTCAGCGAACGCGATGCGGCTATGATTATGGCAATTGTGGCAGACTCAACGGGCACACCGCTTAACGAACTTAGATTTGTTTCCATCAAGAAAGTGGAGGAAGAAAAATGATTTATAGAGTAACCTTAAATGGCAAAGTATATGAAGTTGAAGTAGAAAAAGGCGAAGCTATGATTAAAGCTGAGTTTGATGCAGCAGTACCTACTGCAGCACCAGCTCCAGAAGCAGCACCTGTTGCAGCTCCTGTAGCGGCACCTGCACCAGCAGCAGCTCCAAGCGGAAGCGCCAGTGCAGTAACTGCTCCAATGCCAGGCAATATTAATGCTATTAAAGTAACAAGCGGACAGGCTGTTAAAAAAGGCGATGTTCTTATCATTCTTGAAGCTATGAAGATGGAAAACGAAATCGTAGCACCAAAAGATGGTAAAGTAGGTCAAATATTTGTTCAAAAAGGTGCATCTGTGCAAACAGGCGCTCCACTAGTGGAAGTATTGTAAGAGGCAAATATGAATATAGGCGAAATTATTAAAAACCTTTGGGAAGGAAGCGGTTATTACCTATTTGGTGCTGACCAAGGATGGAAGTCGATTATAATGATAATCGTTGCTTTCTTCTTCCTATATCTTGGTATCAAAAAGAAATTTGAGCCATTGCTTCTTGTTGGCATAGCTTTTGGTATGCTTTTAACCAATTTGCCTGCTGGTGTAAGCGATGCGCTTTTCCACCCAGACTGGTGGACTGGCCCAGATGCCGTTCAGAACGGTGTTGACTATCTAAATGTGTTGCAACATGGCGGACTGCTCGACATCCTTTATATTGGCGTTAAAACGGGTGTATACCCATGCCTTATCTTCATGGGCGTTGGTGCTATGACAGATTTTGGCCCAATGTTGTCTCGTCCAAGTTCATTAATACTTGGTGCAGCTGCACAAATGGGTATTTATCTTGTGTTTATCCTTGCATCATGCATGGGCGGATTATATACTGGTGGCGAAGCAGCATCTATTTCAATTATTGCAGGTGCTGATGGCCCAACAGCTATCTTCTTGACAAAACAACTCGCTCCACAAATTCTTGCTCCTATTGCAGTTGCCGCATATTCATATATGGCTCTTATCCCATTGTTGCAACCTCCATTCATGAAGTTGCTCACAACAAAGAAAGAGCGCATGACAATTATGCAATCATCCCGCAAAGTATCCAAGAAAGAAAAGATAATTTTCCCAATTCTTGTAACAGTTGTTGTTTGTTTGCTCCTTCCATCTGTAGCACCACTTCTTGGCAGCTTGATGTTTGGTAACTTACTAAAAGAATGCGGAGTAACGGAGCGTCTTTCTGATACAGCGCAAAATGCATTAATGAACATAGTAACATTGTTCTTGGGAATTTCTGTTGGTGCAACAGCAGTAGCCGCAACATTCCTTACGACAAAGACATTGGTTATAGTTGTCCTTGGTCTTGCAGGTTTTGTTCTTGCAACCATCTCAGGGCTTCTCATAGGCAAGATTTTATATGTAGTTTCAAAAGGAAAGATCAATCCACTTATTGGTTCGGCTGGTGTGTCGGCTGTTCCTATGGCAGCACGCGTTTCTAACACTGTAGGCTTGAAGTCCAACAATAGCAATTATTTGTTAATGCATGCAATGGGACCTAATGTCGCTGGTGTTATTGGTTCTGCTGTCGCAGCAGGCTTCTTATTAGCTGTGTTTGGTTAATGAATAAAACTGTTTTATATGGGCGTAATTCTTATGAATTGCGCCTTTTTTATTATAAAATTATGCGTTTTTTTAAAAATAATAAAAAATTTTTATAAAATTTTATGCAGTAATTAAGGCAATTTTTTATTGTTTTTTTCATGTTTAATCATATCTAAAAATTTTATGCAAAAAATTAATGTATAAATGCATAAAATTGCAAAAATGGGCTTGTTGACAAATCCTTTAAAGCGTGCAAAAATTATTAAACTATTAGTAAATAGTAGCATTTTTAAGGGAACGATATGGCAAACATTGGCAGAAAGTACAAGTTTATCGGAATTGCTATCCTTACGCTTTGTGCATTTATTTGGGGCTTTGCATTTGTCGCACAAAGTAATGTAACGGATACTCTTTCTGCTTTTTCTTTCTGTGGTATGCGTTTCGTTTTTTCTTTTGCTGGGCTTGCAATTGTTGCAGTTTTTTATGATGTGCTCAATAAAAAGCATCATTATCATGCTTTGCCTTGGTCTTGGCCAACAATAATAGGTGGAACCGTGTGTGGTATAGCATTGTATTTTGCAATGCTTTGCCAACAAATAGGAATCGCTTATACATCTGTTGGCAAAACTAGTTTCATTACAGCACTTTATATAGTATTTGTTCCAATCTTTGGAATCGCAGCCAGACAAAAACCTACTACATTTTCAATTCCAGCAATCCTAATTGCAATTGTGGGTTTCTATTTTATGTGCATAAACGAGGAATTCAAAGTTACGCTAGGAGATGCGCTTGTGCTTATGTGCGCTATAATGTACTCGTTGCAAATTTTACTTATTGGCTTTTATGCTAAGATTAGCGACCCAATTCGTTTAACTTTGATACAATTTGCATCTGCTGCTGTGTTGGGGATTGTTGGTATGTCAATTACAGGGTTCCCAACTGGAGTGGCGATAAAGAATTCTATTGTAGAAATACTTTACTTAGGCATCTTATCAGGAGCGATTGGCTTTACTTTGCAGACTGCAGGACAAAAGCGCGTTCAATCATCAGTTGCTACATTAATAATGAGTATGGAATCTGTTATAGGGCTTATAGGAGGAGTAATCTTCCTGCATCAAGTTCCTACAGCAAGAGAAATCTTGGGGTGTATGATTGTATTGTTTGCTGTAATCCTTGCTCAGTTTGAAGTTCATAAAACTTTTCTTGTATTGTCTAAGAATAAATATTTTATTAAATAGTCGGTAAAAACGATTATTTGTGAAGCTCACCGTGCGTGGGTTTTTTTATTTTACTATTGTATTTAAAATTCTAAAGT
>DBVO01000038.1:11745-23240 GCA_002308215.1 Christensenella sp. UBA1262 | reverse complement strand
TGGACAACTACACCATGGACACTTCCTTCAAACGTTGCTCTATGTATGAATGGTAAAGAGGATTACGCATGCGTTTTAGTTAATGGCGAGTATTATATACTCGCAGATGCGCTTGTAGATAGTTTGTTTGAAGCTGGTTGCTATGAAAAAGTTAGTGTTAAAAAAGGTAGTGAATACGAATATACAGAATATGAGCCACTATTCAATTACGAGACTGGGGCCAAAGAAAAAGCTTATTATATAACTAATGACTCATATGTAACTTTAACAGATGGTTCTGGTATCGTTCATATTGCTCCGGCTTTTGGTGAAGATGATAGTAAAGTTGGTAAAAGATATGGTTTACCATTTGTACAAATGGTAGATGATAGAGGACGTTTCCGCGATCCAGTTACTGATTTTGCTGGTCAATTCTGTAAAGATGCTGATAAGCATATCATTGCAAAGCTCAAAGAAGAAGGGAAACTCTTTAAAGCTATGAAATTTACACATAGCTATCCATTCTGTTGGCGTTGTGATACTCCATTGCTTTATTATGCACGTAGTTCCTGGTTTGTCAAAATGACAGCTGTCAAGGAGAACCTCCTTGCATCAAATAATTCGGTAAATTGGATGCCTGAAACAATTAAAACTGGTCGAATGGGCAATTTCCTTGAAAATGTTATCGACTGGGGCATTTCACGTGAAAGATATTGGGGCACACCACTTCCAATATGGAAGTGCAATAAATGTGGAAAGATTCATGTGGTTGGATCTAAAGCAGAACTTAAAGTGCTTGGCCATCTTGATCATGATATTGAATTACATAGACCATATATTGACGAAGTCAAATGGGATTGTGAATGCGGTGGAACTATGGAAAGAACACCAGAAGTTTTAGACTGCTGGTTTGATAGTGGTTCTATGCCGTTTGCTCAGTGGCATTATCCATTCGAAAATAAAGATGTGTTTAACGAAGTATTCCCAGCTAACTTTATTTCTGAAGCTGTCGACCAAACAAGAGGTTGGTTCTATACACTTCTTGCAGTAAGCACAGTTCTTTTTGATAAAGCTCCATTCAAGAACTGTATAGTTCTTGGTCACGTTAACGATAAAGATGGCATCAAGATGTCAAAGCATAAAGGTAACGTTGTTGACCCTTGGACAGTTCTTGATAAGCAAGGCGCAGATGCAACAAGATGGTATTTCTATACTGCATCAGCACCATGGTTACCATCCCGTTTTTCTGCTGACAATGTGAGCGAAGCTCAACGTAAGTTTATGGGCACGCTTTGGAACACATATGCATTCTTTGTTCTTTATGCTGAAATTGATAAATTTGATCCAACTAAATATAAACTTGATGATCAATTGTTGAACGTCATGGACAGATGGATCTTGTCAAGTCTCAATACGCTTATCAGAACAGTTGATGAAGGACTTAATGAATACAAGATCACAGAGACTTCTAGAGCAATTCAAGAGTTTGTAGATAATTTATCTAACTGGTATGTTAGACGTAGCCGTGATCGTTTCTGGGGCAGTAAAATGACTAGAAGCAAAGCAGCAGCATATACGACACTCTACACAGTTCTTGTTACGCTTACAAAGCTTCTAGCGCCTTATACGCCGTTCCTTGCTGAAGAGATGTACCAAAATTTGGTAAGAAACTTTGACAAATCTGCTCCAGAAAGTGTACATCTTTGTGATTTCCCTAAAGCAAACGATAAGTATATTGATACGTTCTTAGAAGATGGCATGCAAGATGTTTTGAATGTTGTTGTTCTTGGACGTGCTGCAAGAAATAAAGCTAACATTAAGAACCGTCAACCATTGAGCCGTATTATGTATAATGGTAGAAGAGAACTTTCTAAAGAGCTCCGTGATGTTGTTCAAGATGAACTAAACGTCAAAGACGTTGAAATCTCAAGTGGCGAGAATGAATTTGTTACATATGAATTAAAGCCACAGCTTAAAACACTTGGTCCAAAATATGGTTCACTTCTTGGTCAAATCAGAATGCTCTTGCAAGAAAGAGCAAATGATATCATGAATGCAATTAAGAGTGGTAATCCATTTAGAACGCGTATCAATGATAGAGACGTCGAAATTGAAGAAAGTGACCTTCTCATTAATGTTAAGAACAAAGAAGGATTCTCAAGCGAATCAGATGGTGAAACAACGGTTGTCCTTGATACAGCATTGAATGATGATTTGATTCTTGAAGGTGTAGAGCGTGAATTAGTAAGTAAAATTCAAAACCTTCGTAAAGAAGCCGGTTTTGAAGTAACTGACCACATTGTCATTGGATATCAAGCTGATGGACTTGCTTTGCAAGTCTTAGAGAAAGCAGAATTCCTTAGCGATGTTCTTTGTGATGGAATTTCAACAACGCTTGATGGCTATACAAAAGAACTCGACATTAATGGAGAGAAAGTTATTGTTTCTGTAAAGAGAGTATAAAATGAGAATTGCACCAGATTGGAAAGATTATAGTGTTATTGCAACTGGGGATGGAGAGAAGTTGGAACGCTGGGGAGACCTTGTTTTGCTTCGTCCAGATCCTCAGGTTATTTGGCATGCACAAAAACCATTGAGATCATATAATGGCATTTCTGCAATTTATGAACGTAGTTCATCTGGCGGTGGTGCATGGAAATGGTTAAAACCAATTAATACCGAATTCCAACTTGGTTGGCGCGATTTGAGATTTTCATTAAAGTTAATGGGGTTTAAGCATACAGGTCTTTTCCCAGAACAAGCAGTTAATTGGGATAGAATGATGACTTTAATAGAAAATTCTGGACGTAAAATAAGTGTGCTTAATCTTTTTGGGTATACAGGAGCTGCATCAGTAGCTTGCTTAAAAGCAGGTGCAAGTGTTTGCCATGTGGATAGTGCTAAAGCTATGGTTGAGCGTGCAGGGGATAATGTTAAGCTTTCAGGTCTTCAAGATGCTGAAATGAGATACATTATTGACGATTGCTTTAAATTCTGTGCACGTGAAATAAGACGTGGAAAACATTATGATGCGATTATACTCGATCCACCATCATTTGGCCGAGGACCAAATGGCGAAAAGTGGAAAATTGAAGAAGGCATAAGTGAACTTATGGGTCTAGTCGCACAATTACTTAGCGATAATCCTTTGTTTGTATGTTTAAATAGCTATACAACAGGTCTTCAACCAACTGTTATGGCTAACATCCTTAAGTTGGCATTGCCTAAGAATGCAGTAATAGATGCTGATGAAATAGGTCTTGAAACAGAGGAAGGATTGATTCTTCCACAAGGCTGTACTTCATTTGCAACTTTTGAATAAATTTATATTATAAATTTAATGGTGTAAAATGAGCAAAGAAATCACTTACAAAGATTTAAAAATAGTTTTTGAAGACAACCACTTGCTTGTTGTTGTTAAACCTGTTGATATTCCTTGTCAAGCAGATGAAAGTGGCGACCCAGATATGCTTACACTTTTGAAACAATATCGCATTGATCATGAAGGTAAACCTGGGGATGCTTACGTAGGTTTAGTGCATCGTCTTGATAGACCAACCGGTGGTGTTATGGTGTTTGCAAAAACATCAAAGGCAGCATCTAGACTTTCTGAAGCAATCAAAAATGGGGAAGTAGATAAAAAGTATTTTGCTATTCTTGAAGGAACTCCTAGATATAAAGCAGATAAACTTACTTGCTATCTTAAAAAGTTCCCAGATACTAATATGGTAAAAGTTGTTCCAGCCTTATCTGAAGGAGCAAAGTATGCTGAATTAGATTATAAGGTACTCGCTACTAAAGACAATTTTTCACTTGTATCAGTTAACTTGGTAACAGGAAGAGGACATCAAATTCGTGTTCAGATGCAAAACATGGGCAATCCAATTGTTGGAGACAAACGCTATGGCACAGGAAAGTATCCAAATGCTCCACTTTGTCTCTGGGCAACAGAGCTTCGTTTTGCTCATCCAGTTAGCGGAAAAGAATTGGTTTTCCGTGTATATCCTCCTGATGAGCCAGCATGGAATTTGTTTGACTATACTCCATTTTTATCAGTTACAATTAAAAACAGCTATTGATTAAAATTGACCATAAAAAAGCGCACTCGGTTGAGTGCGTTTTTTAATAAAAAATATCGTTAGATACTTGAAATTAGCAATTTAATGGTAGTTTAACTGTTAAGCAAAATACGTTGTTACAGTTAATATCTAAGGTTCCACCAAGAGCATCAATTTCTGATTTTAATGTGGTTAGTCCATTGCCAAATATTATTTCTTTTGGCATTACTCCTGCATTGCTTGCAACTATTTCAAAGTCTTTGTCTTTAGTTGTAAATGATATATTAATCTCCCTTGCTTTTGCATGTTTGATCGCATTTGTAGACATTTCTTTTGCAAGCTTATATACAAGTGCTTTTATATGGTCGTTATTTGGAATTTCACCAACTGTATTTAAGCTAACATCAATTGAATTCAATGTGCTAGAAAGGCTTTCAAGATTGTTTTCTTCATTACTATCTTTTGGTGTAATTTCTAAACTAGAAAGCATTTCTTTGATTTGTCTTATATCACTTGAATTATCATTCAAAATGAACATATGAAGTATTGATAAGTGTTGAGCTAATTCATCGTGCAATTGGCCTTTAATACGAAGTAGCTCTTTTTCTTTTTGGACGCTTTCAATTGCATTTAGAGCTTCGCTAAGATCATTATTAGCTTCTTTTAGAAGCTCTTGGTTTTTCTCGTATTCTTTGACGAGGTTTTCTTCTTCAGTAACATTTACACATGATATCTGTGTCAGAGGCTGATCAAATGCGAATCTGTATGCTGTATCATTGAGATATACAATGTATGATGTTTCAGATATTTTTCTACCATTTTCGGCTGATAGCGACTTAATTCCATCAATAATTTTGGCTGCTTTTGAATATGAGGATATGTTCAAATCTTGTAGTATCCATTTAAGTATAGGATTTAGATATGTGATTCTTCCAAAAATATTAACAAACGCGACGCCATCGTTTGTGTGATCAAGTGCATGCTTAATTGCAAGTCGTCCAGGGTAGAGTGCTAAACTTTCAATTGAATATTTGCAAATAAATATTGTTCTCACCATAATTATGATCAGTGAGCCTATGGCTATATAGCCATAATATGGAATTACACTTAAGAATGGCAAATTAAATGCACACCAAACAGCATCTAGAATAAGAATATAACGCTTATCTCGTATTGCAATATATACTGCAAGACCAAGAGGAGCTAATAAGATAAGATGTGAATAGTAAGCAAAATACTCGTTTATTCCTTCTATTAAAGGAGTGCGTGAAATAGCCATTACTATAATTGAGCATAACAGCGTAATAATATATGCTAAATGCGCTTTATTGCGTTTTCCAATTATTCCAAATACTGTACAGAATAAGAGCAAAGCTGCAACTAGCGTTTCAACAACAAATGAAACAAGGCGTAATGTAGATGGAAGTGAAATAAACTCAGGCATTTTGCACCTCCATTATAACGCGTAAACCATTATCTTGAGACTTGAATTGTATATCCGCTCCAGACACTGAAATAGGTTGGGATTTTATTTTTTTGCCTTCAAGTTCAAATATGCAAGATAATTTTTGAGGATTAATTATTATTAACGCATCAAGATCTAAAAATGCATATGCTTTTGCTAATTCATTAGCAAACTCATTTACTGCAAGTGCAAAAGTGAAACTTACTTCTTCATTACTGTTAATTGCTGCGCCAACTTCTTTGAATCCTACACTTTGGATGTCATGAGATATAACATTTAAAAGGAGTTTAAATGCATCAGCAGAGAGGGATTTTTTCTCTTTAGCACCTAACAAGAGCATGCATTTTTGTTTCATATATCCTAGGCAAAGAGCAATCTTACCGAGAGTTTTTTTGACTTCATTTTGATTCTCTTTTGTAATTTCGTCTGGGAGTGTTGCTATCATTTCATCAAGTTCAGCTCGAGATTTGCCAATTGAGTTTTCAATTTCATTAATTAATGACAACCTAAATGTAAGGGAGGTGCTGTCCCTGGCAACTTCAATCATCTTTTGTAAGAGCTCATTTGTTTGTTCAAGCTCGTTGTTTTCTTGAGTAATTTTGTCTTTAAGAGAAATAATTTCGGTTAAATCTTCTTCAACAACAAGTTCATATTTGCCTATTGTTTGTTCATTATAGCGAAATTTTGGATCTTGATTTTTATATCTTTTAGCATTAAATTTTTCACTCTTATAAAGCATTTTCCCGTTTTCGTCATATATGCACATAGGGAGGGAAGAGTTTTCAAAGTGATTAACATATCGACCATTGTTTTGAACCAAACCAGTATCCAACATAACCTCAATAGCGGCCTGTAACAATATGACAGACATAAGCGCAAAGTCTTTGAGGAATAATGTGGAACGCATGAAACTTATTCCTATGGAATAAAGTGTAAAATATACGCTTGATAATATGACAATTATTAATGGTAGAATAATTGCTTTAGCAGTTAGTTGTCCACGGGAAACAAATATGATTACAAATAGTGCAGACAACACACACAAAACTATAAATGCCATATCGAAATAGTGAACTATATTATACGAATACTTAGGATATCTTGCAGAAGGAACACCATTTTCATCAAGGCCAAAAACATAGTTTTTATATACCAATCCATGCAAGTCATTTGTCATTGCCATGATGAAGAAAAACAAGACAATTGCATACATGATAATGTAAAGAATCCTTTTGTGTTTTAAATTAGGAGTGAAGTTTTCTATGCAAAATGTGAGGAATAATGCTGGAATAATTGTCATCGGAAGATAGTAGACATAATCCGAATACTTTGCAAGTGGGATATAATTTGGTAACCATTTTACAAAACGCAAAATTATCCACAAAAACGAAACAATGATAATCAGATTCAGAATTGCTCTTTGGCGAGTGTACTGAACGCGATATGACATAGTAACGCCCCAAAATAACAATAAAAAAGAGGCGAAAAGAGTGATGATATAATCAGCACCTCCACCTACAAGCGAGCCAACAGGGAATACTGTCGCAAGCGTATACGCAAGCGCAAACAAAAGTATTGCACATGCGGACATAATTATTGTGCGTTGTTTAATCATTGTCTGTAAAAATTAATCCGGTTGAAACCGCATAAATAGCAGCACGTGCCATTGATGTGAAACCAGTTTTTTGTAAAATAGATGATACGTATGATTTAATAGATGACTTAGATAGGTAAAGTTCTTGTGCAATTTCATCACGTTCTTTACCATTGCAATACATCCTCAAAATAGTAAGTTCTAATTCGGAAAGTGATGCAAAGAGCATGTTTTTAACTTTATCGGTATTTGGATATACACTATAACCGGCGCAAGTATTCTTAATAACCGCTACTAATTCTTCTGTGAAAATGTTTTTGTAAACAAAAGAATCAACGCCAACTTTTTTTGCATCTTCCATAAATGTAATGTCAGGGAAACCTGTAATTGCCAAAAGTTTGATGCTTGGGAATTCTGCTTTAATTTCTTCAACGCATTGAAGGAAATTTTTGTTTTCATCAGTAATGATGTCGGATAATACTGCATCAACTTTGTTTTTGCGCAAAACCTCGATTATTTTGTTTGCATTTGATACAGTTGCAACAATTTCAAATCCTTCAGCTTTGGCAAGTGTAGAGGCAAGCCCATCAAGTAATATTTTTTGGTCTTCACACAAAACAAGTTTCATTTGATCACCTATTTACATAGTTTTTGAATTTTAAGTGCTTTTTCATCAAGATCTACAAGTGGACGAACTGGACAATCTTTTTCAGCGTCACTAGACTTGAAGAAGAAATAGCCATCAGCATTAGCAAGAATAGGGAAAAGCGCTTTGCGCTTTGATGGCCTAACAGCAAGTACTGTGCAATATGGCTTTTCATTGTCTGCAAGTGACACGAGTTCTTTTGTTAAACCTACTGTAGCACTAGCTGCAATTCGTTTGATGGTTGATCTTGTATAACGCTTGGATGTTAAGTTTAAAACATCATCCATACTTTCGAAATCTGTTTTAGCTATACGATTTTCCATTCCTTCAGAAATATTAGCAATTTCTTTTAGTTGCTCAGCATTCATTGAACGGAGAGCATACGTTGAAATCATATTGTATTTGGAAATATCAATAACATCATCCAACTTGACATATTCTGGAACAAGTTTTGATACATCTTCGCCTGAATATAGCATTTCACGAATTTTAGTTGAAGAAGCATATTTTTTCATGTCATCAGGTTTTCTTGGAACTTGATGATATTGTACTTTGTCTCCATATACTGCGCCAGCTTTCATGTATTCAACAGCAAGTATATTGTTAGGCGTTTTAAGCATGTTTGAGACGTCTGGGCGCACTTTGTCTAACGCTAGGGTTCTAGACTTAGCAACAGAGTATCCTTCGCTCAAAAAGCCTTTTAGCAAGTTTGAGACGTCATTAGATTCGCTCTGCAAGAATTCTGCAGCCATACTGAGGCCTTCAAGTTCTTCTGCTTCTGTGCCAAATGAAAGGGTATATTCTCCTAGCATTGACAGAGTTTTGATTGCACTTTGTGCAAATTTTGGTGCAGAAGAAAGGGAATATACTGTTGGAAGTTCTAAAACAAGATCTGCGCCTGCTTGTAAAGCCCAGTTAGCACGAGTGAATTTATCTGCTACACACAAATCGCCACGCTCAGTAAAACTACCGCTCATAAGAACAACAAGCGCGTCGGCTTCCGTCTCGCGCTTTGCAGTCTTTAATTGCTTCAAATGACCATTATGAAATGGGTTATATTCGGCGATTATTGCAGTTATTTTCAATTTGTGCTCCTTTTAGCAAAACAAATTGCAATTTGGCATGCATTTCTCTTGATTTTTCTTTCTTGATTAATTATAATTATAGTCAAATATTAAATAATTGCAAATGTTATTTGCATTTTGGAGTGTTTATGACAGAATTTGTTGAAAACCTTATGAAAAGAGCAAGTTTACTTGGCAAGACAATCGCACTCGCAGAAGGATTTGATGTAAGAGCAGCTAAGGCCGCAGAAATCCTTACAAAGAAAGGCGTTTGCAAAGTCGTTCTCATCGGCAACGAAGATGAAATCAAAGCAAAGTTCCCAGAAGTTGATCTTAATGGTGTAGCATTTGATGATCCAAAGACAAGTGCACATACAAAAGATTATGCAAACACACTTTATGAACTCCGCAAAGCAAAAGGAATGACTGAAGAGCAAGCTCTTCAAATTGTTAGCTCCAACAATATGTTCTTTGCATGTGTTGCTTTGAAGCGTGGCGATGTTGATGGTGTAGTTGGCGGCGCAGTATTTAGTTCAGCAGATGTATCTCGCGCAGCTTTCCAAGTTATTAAGGCAGCTCCTGGCATCAGCTCAGTTTCAAGTTGCTTTGTTATGGTTCCACCAGAAGAATTCAAGTATAAGAAATATCCTGCATACATCTTCTCAGATTGCGCAGTTATTCCATACCCAACAGATGATCAACTTAAGGATATCGTAGTAGCAGCAGCAGACTCAGCAAAGAAGATTTGCGAAATGGAACCAAAGATTGCTATGCTTTCATTCTCAACAAAGGGTAGTGCAAATCATGAATCTGTAGAAAAGGTTCGTTCTGCATATGCAAAAGTTCGTGAACAACATCCAGAAATCTGTGTTGATGGCGAACTTCAACTCGATGCATCACTTGTTGATAGCGTTGCAAAGCAAAAGGCAGGAGATAGCCCAGTTGCAGGTCAAGCAAACGTTCTCGTATTTCCAAATCTCGATGCAGGCAACATTGGTTACAAACTTGCACAACGTTTTGGCAATTGCATGGCAATTGGCCCAATCATGCAAGGTCTTGCACTTCCAGTTAACGATTTGTCAAGAGGCTGCGTAGCAGAAGATATCGCAGCTGTTGCAGCAATCACAGCTCTTCAATCAGTCAAATAATAGGAGATAAACATGAAAATACTTGTTATTAACGCAGGCAGTTCATCACTCAAATATCAACTTATTGATATGGAGACCGAAGGTGTTCTTCTTAAAGGTCTCTGCGAACGTATTACTTTCCCAGGCAGCGAACTTACACAAAAGACAGCTGATGGTAGAACGCTCAACATTAAGCAAGACATGAAAGATCATACAGATGCAATCAACCTTGTTTTGAAAGCAATGGTTGATGAAAAGTATGGTGCAATTAAGTCAACAAAAGAAATTTCCGCTGTTGGTCACAGAGTTCTCCACAGTGGTGAAGATTTCAAGCATTCAGTTGTTGTTGATGACGAAGTCATCCGTATCTGCGAAAAGAATGCAGAACTTGGCCCACTCCATATGCCAGGCAACATCGCTTGCATTAAGAGCTGTAGAGAAGTTATGCCAGGTGTTCCTATGGTTTTAGTATTTGATACAACATTCCATAGCACAATGCCTCCAAAAGCATATATGTATGGCATTCCATATGCAGCATATGATCAATACAAAATCCGTAAATATGGTTTCCACGGCACATCTCATAAATTCGTAAGTGAAGAAACAATCAAATTGCTTGGTAGAAAGGATGCTAAGATCATTATCTGCCACCTTGGAAATGGTTCTTCAATCTCAGCTGTTAAAGATGGAAAATGCCAAGATACAACAATGGGATTCACACCACTTGAAGGTCTTGTTATGGGTACAAGATCTGGTGACATTGATCCAGCTGCAATTGATTTCATGAGAAAAAAATTAAACATCCCAGCAGATGAAGTTGTTCAATTTTTGAACAAAAAGTGCGGTATGCTTGGCGTAAGCGAACTTTCATCAGATATGCGTGACCTTGAAAGTGCAATTAAAGAAGGCAATGAAAAGGCTAAACTCGCAGTTGATATTACAGCTTATCGTATTAAAAAATATATTGGCGCATTTGCAGCCACATTGAATGGTGTTGATGCAATCGTGTTTACAGGTGGTATCGGTGAACACAGTGACTATATGCGCGAACTTGTTATGAGCGATATGGAATACTTAGGAGTTGACTTTGACTTCGAAGCAAATAAAGGCAGAGAAGATGGCGTTAGATTTATTTCTAAACCAAACAGCAAAGTTAAGGTTCTTATTCTTCCAACAAACGAAGAACTTTCAATCGCTAGAGAAACAAAAGAACTTGTTCTTTAATATCATCTCGGAAGCGGGGAAACAGCCCGTTTCCGAGCAAAAAAGAAAATAATCGCAATATTTAAAAAGCGTTTGACAACTTATTGTTTATTTTATATAATCAATAATGCTGTATAAATGAGTGAAAACAATTCGGAGGATAGATAGATGGCAGTTCCAAAAAATAAAGTTTCAAAATCCAAAACCAATTCACGTTTTGCAAATTGGAAGGTCAAGACACCAGGTCTTGTAGAGTGCCCACAATGTCACGAACTTAAGAAGAGCCACCAAGTTTGCCCAAAATGCGGATACTATGATGGCGAGCAAGTCGTTCAAAAAAACAATGACTAATCTTTGAA
>DBVO01000038.1:7543-11718 GCA_002308215.1 Christensenella sp. UBA1262 | reverse complement strand
ATCACTCTTTTTTTATATTCTTTTTCAGGTGTAATTATGAAAATTGTTGTAGATGCAATGGGCGGAGATCTCGCTCCACAAGAAATAGTACTAGGAAGTCTTGATGCTTTAGCAGCAGATAAAGATGCATCTGTAGTACTTGTAGGGGATGTTGATCAGGTTAATCCAATCCTTGCTAACGAAAAATATGATAAAGCACGTTTGGAACTCATAGATGCTAAGGACGTTATCACTAATGATGAAAGTCCTACAATGGCAATCAAACTTAAGAAAGAGAGTTCTTTAGTAAAAGCTTTTGATTACCTTATGGCCAATGATGATGCAGAAGGTTTTGTTTCTGCAGGTTCTACCGGTGCTGTCCTAGTTGGCGCATTCATGAAAGTAGGAAGAATCAAAGGTGTATCTCGTCCAGCACTCGCTCCAATTTTGCCAACAGCAAAAGGAAATGGTGTTGTGCTTTGTGATTGTGGCGCAAATGTTGATTGCAAAGCAATTAATTTGTTGCATTTCGCAATTATGGGTAGAGCATATGCACAAGCAATNNCTTGGCGTTGATGAACCTAGAATTGCTCTTTTGTCAAATGGTGTAGAAGATCATAAAGGCAATGAACTTTGCCATGAAGCATTTGCATTATTAAAAGAAGAAGAGGGCATTAACTTTGTAGGAAACTGCGAAGCTAGAGATATTCTTTCAGGAGATTATGACCTTATAGTAGCAGATGGATTCAATGGTAATATTGCATTGAAGAGCGCAGAGGGCGCTGCCACAACGATTCTTGGAGCCATCAAAGACGGCGTATATGGCGGGGGNNGTATATGGCGGTGGACTGAGAGCTAAGCTTGGCGGTTTGTTGTTGAAGCCAGTATTTAAAGACGTTAAAAAGCGCATGGATTATAATGCACATGGTGGTGCATGTTTCCTTGGCGTTAACAAAGTAGTTGTTAAATCTCATGGAGCAAGCAAACGTAAATCCATTTGCGCAAGTATTCTTCAAGCAAAGTCTTTAGCAGAGCATAAGACACCTGAAAATATCCGTACTGCTATAAGTGCTCAACTCGCAAAATCTAACGAACAAGAAGAGAATTAATATAATGAAAGCAAACGACCTAAGAACTATAGAAAAAAAGATAGGGTATGAGTTTAAAGATAAAACGTTATTAATGCGTGCTTTTACTCATGCGTCTGCTTGTGCAGATGCTACAAAAAACTATCAGTCATTAGAGTTTTTAGGGGATAGTATTCTTGACTTTGTAGTAGCGAAAAGACTTATGGAAATCAATCCAAATGCTCACGAAGGTGCTCTTACAAAGAATCGTGCTGCGATCGTTTCAAAAGAACCTCTTGCGGATGAAGTAGATAGACTTGACCTTGCCAAATTCTTAATAGTAGGGAAAGGAGAGAACCTTGAGGTTATAAGCGCACAACAAAAAGTAAAAAGCGATATTTTTGAAAGCATAATTGGAGCAATATATTTGGATTCAAATAGTGTAGTTCCTTGCGAAAAGTTTGTTCTTTCAAAACTTGCAGATTATTTTAATGGCGATAATAAGCATGCTGGCGCGCATGATTACAAGACAGAACTTAATGAATTTGCTTCTAAACACGAACTGTCTGTTGAATACATTTTAGTATCAAAAACCGGTAAGCCACATGAGCCAATTTTTGATGTTATAGTTAAAATAGATGGGTTAGATGCCGGAAAAGGTGAGGGTAAGTCCAAAAAAGAAGCAGAGCAGAATGCTGCTAAAATGGCTCTTTATAACATCAAAAAATAATCAGTTAATCTGAGTTTAAATCATTCTAAGTCTTCCTTGATGGAAGGCTTTTTTATTATTTTTAATTCTATTAAGAATTAGTGTTTCACAAAAAAGTGTGAAACATTTGTGAAACGGTTGTAAAACACTTGAAAAACCAGCACTTGTGTGGTAAAATTTCCTTATTAAATAAGGAAGGTAAAGATTTTGTTAAACTTTGTCAAAATCGAATTGCGCGGTTTTAAATCTTTTGCTGATAAGGTTGAAATACCTTTTCAAGAAGGTGTAACTGCGATTATAGGTCCTAACGGTTGTGGTAAATCAAACGTAGCGGATGCAATTAGGTGGACACTTGGTGAACAGAGCGCTAAGCAATTGCGTGGTAAAAATATGCAAGACGTTATTTTTGCCGGTACTGAAAAGCGTAAGAGTGTTTCCTATTGTGAAGTGTCTTTGACCTTTAATAATGAAGGTCAACACATTTTCCCTTCGTTGCCATATGATGAGGTCGTTATCACAAGACGTCTCGATCGTTCTGGACTTAGTGAGTATTATCTTAATAAAACGCGTTGCCGTCTAAAAGATATCATAGCTCTTTTCCGTGATACAGGTATCGGGAAAGAAGGGTATTCAATTATAGGACAAGGCAGAGTAGCCGAAATCATGTCTGCTAAGCCAGATGATAGACGTCATATTTTTGAAGAAGCAGCTGGTATTTCTAAATTCCGTGCACAACGTACTGAAGCTGAGAATAAACTTGAAAAAACTTCTGCAAACTTGCAGACAGCTAATGAAGTTATTGCGGAAATTGAGCGTCAGATTAATCCTCTTCGTAAGCAAGCTGAAGTCGCTAAAAAGTATTTTGAGTTGAAAGAAGAACTCAAAGTTAACGAAGTTAACTTGTATATCTACAATTATGAGAATATTCAATCCATAAAACAAAAGATATATGATCGTCTTGCTATTGCCGAAAAAGATTTAAAAGTCAAAGAAAAGGAATATCAAGAAGTATGTGAACGTTATGATCGCTGCTTATTTGAAAGCACATCTATTGATAAGACTCTGGCAGATGATAATGCTGAGTATACAGCTCTTAAAGTTGACGCTGAGCGTACAATGGGTAATGCAAATGTTATTAAAGAAAGAATTAATAACTTGCAAGGCGAAATAACTCGTTTAAATAATGAGCTCGCATCTGTAGATGCACAACTTGTTGTTAGCACACAATTAATTGAGAAAAATCAAGCAAAGAAAGAAGAAGCTTTACAAGTATATATCAAGATTTCCAAAGAGCTTGAAGACTTGCAGAAAAAGTATGAATATCTCTCAGAATCCATTGAGGGTCAGGAGAGCTCACTTGAAGAAAGCAATGCAAGTTATGTAAAGGCAGTTGAAGATTTGTCCACACTTAAAACAAATTTCGCTAGCTATACAACGGAAAAGGGTGTATACGAAGAAAGAGCTAAGAATCTTCTTGATCTTATTAATCAAAAGAAATCAAAACTTGATGAAGCACTTACTGATTTATCAATTTACAGCGGAAAGGTTAAATCTGTTAAAGAATCTATTCGTTCTTTAACAGAAGAATATAACGAAGTTCTTTCTAATAAACTTGAAAGTCAAGAAGCAGTTAAAGCACTTGGCGAAGATATTAATGCGCTCAATCAAAAGCTTGCAATTGCAGAAGGACAATTAAAACTTTTCAAACAATCTAAAGAAGATTATCAAGGATATCAAGAAGCAGTTCAACATCTTATGCAAGATGCTAAGAATGATCCTATCGTTAAGAGTAAAATCATGGGTGTTCTTGCAGAAGTTCTTAATGTTCCTTCTGAATACGAAGCGGCAATCGAATATGCTCTTGGTGGAGCTATGCAAAATGTTCTCGTTGAGAGTGAAAGAGAAGCTGGTGATCTTATCAATTACTTGAAACAAAAGAATTATGGCCGTGTAACATTTAGACCATTATCTGCATGCCGTCCACATACACTTGTTGGTGAAGAAAGAGAAGTTCTTAAAGAACCAGGCTGCTATGGTCTTGCAAGCGATCTTGTTTCAACAGATAAACGTTTTGAAAAATTTGTCGAAGCACTTCTTGGCGCAACAGTCGTTGTTAATAATATTGATAACGCGACAAGAATTTATAAAAAATACAACCAAGCATTCAAGATTGTTACTCTAGATGGTGATATCTTTGCAAGAAATGGTGAAATCACTGGTGGTTCTAGACGTAATCAAACACGTGGACTTCTTGCCCAAGAAAAGAATATTGAAAATGCACAACAAAATCTTGATAAACTCAAGAATAATATTTCTAAACTTGGAGACCAAAGAAAAGAGCGCGAAGTTGAGATAGAAGATTGCACAAAGCGTCTTGAAGAACTTACAGCAGAGCTTTCTGAACTCCGTATTTCAAACAG
>DBVO01000038.1:7353-7529 GCA_002308215.1 Christensenella sp. UBA1262 | reverse complement strand
TTGAATGAAGAAAAATCTAAGAATGCATTCGAAATCAGCGAGAAATTACAACTTGAAGTTAAGAATGATGCGCTTGAGTACGATAAGATAAAAGCTTCTATCGCTGATTTGCAAGATAAGATTGGTTCTATTTCAAAGCTTGAAAAAGATGTTGAAACTAAGAGAGAAGAGTATAA
>DBVO01000038.1:286-7327 GCA_002308215.1 Christensenella sp. UBA1262 | reverse complement strand
TCATTGCTTTCTCTTAAGGATAAGAATACAGAACAAAAGAGCGAAAAAGAAATTATGTCACAAAGCATAATGGATTTACGCATTAAAGTTGCAGAACAAAAAGGTGAACTTGATAATTGTGATGCAGATATGTTCCGTATTTCTCGTGAAAAAGAATCTTACGAAGAAGAAAAACTTGATCTTATCAGTCAAATTAAGTCTGCGGAGAATAATCTAGCCAAGATTACTTCTGCGCCAGAAAAGACAAGCTTTTCTGAAGAAGATATGGCTCGCATTTCCAAACTTGAAGAAGAGATTGCTTCTCTCAATGAAAGAAAGGCAAGCATTTCAGATGAAATAGTGGCTTTGGATAGACAAAAAACTGATGTCTTTAATGAAAAAAATGCTATCACAGAAAAGAAAATCCGTGACGAAGGCATGCTTGAAAATGTTGATATTGAAATCCGCAATCAACAGAATCACATCCTTGAAGAGTATGATTTGACCTATGCAAATGCATTAGAGTTTAAAGATCCAGAGTTCAAAGCACATGGTGCAATGACAGTTATTGCAGAACTGAAAAAATCTATTAACCGTTTGGGTGATGTTAACCCATATGCATTGAAATCATTGGAAGAAACAGAAGCACGTCTTCAAGAGCAAACCAGCTATAGAGACGATATCCAAAAGGCATATGACGACATTCTCACTATTATTAAAGAACTTACTGGTGAGATGCAAGAAAAGTTCTCGGTTGCATTTGAACAAATCAATGAGAACTTCAAGGTCGTATTTGAACAACTCTTTGGTGGTGGTAAAGGTGAACTTCGCCTTGACATGAAAGAGACAGATGATGTCCTCGAAGCAGGTATTGAAATTTTCGCTCAGCCTCCTGGAAAGAAATTGCAACATATCAGCCTTCTCAGCGGTGGTGAACAAGCTCTTACAGCTATATCAATATTGTTTGCAATATTGAAGCTCAAGCCAATGCCATTCTGCGTGTTAGACGAAATTGAGGCTGCACTTGATGACGCAAACGTTAATTTGTTTGCAGAATTCTTGAAGAAGTTTAGTGATTACACACAATTCATTGTTATCACACATAGAAAACCAACTATGAGACACGCTGATACAATCTTCGGTGTAACGATGGAAGAAAAAGGTGTTACTAAGATTGTTTCAATCGAATTTGAAGAAGCTGATAAGTATTCAGATCACAAATAAGGTATACTATGGGATTTTTTAAAAAAATAGCAGAAGGAATTAAAAAGACAAAGGACGCTTTTTCAAAGAAGTTGTTCTTTGCTTTTTCTGCGAGAGAACTCGATGATGAGTTTTATGAGAATCTTGAAGAAGCTCTTTTAACTGCTGACGTTGGTTTGACAGCGACAGAAAACTTAATAGATGAGCTAAAAGATAGAGCATTTAAAGAAAGAATCAAAAAACCAGAAGAAGCAAAAGAATTGCTTCGCCAAATAATGATTGAGGATATTGACTATGACATCCCAGAATATGAATATCCACTCGTTATTTTGCTTTCTGGTGTTAATGGTGTTGGTAAAACAACAGCTATAGGTAAATTAGCTCATATGTTCAAAGAACAAGGCCACAGTGTTGTTGTAGCGGCTGCAGATACGTTTAGAGCCGCTGCAAGCGAACAACTTGAAGTCTGGGGCGACAGAGCTGGCGTTAGAGTTATTCGCCATAATGAAGGCGCAGATCCAGCAGCTGTTGTATTTGATGCAATTTCTAGTGCAAAAGCACGTGGTAATGATGTAATCTTAGTTGATACTGCAGGCAGACTCCATAATAAAAAGAACCTTATGGCAGAATTACAGAAAATATGCCGTGTAGTCGATCGTGAGCTTCCTGAAGCAGATTTCAGAAAATACCTTGTGCTTGATGCTACAACTGGTCAAAATGCTGTTTCACAGGCTCAAATCTTCTCAGAAGACATTGAAACAGACGGAATTATTCTTACAAAACTCGATGGCACTGCAAAAGGTGGCGTAATACTAGCAATTAGTGATGAAATTGGTCTTCCAGTCGTTTATGTTGGCGTTGGAGAAAAGATTGACGACCTAATTCCATTTGACGCAACAGATTTTATTAATGCTTTATTATAATATTTTAATATGTTAAGCAAAAATGCTTGACAGCAATATTTAAATTGATATAATTAGGTGGTAAGCAAAAATGCTTGCCACTTATTTTTATGAGGTGAACTGTGAAATTCTTTGAAATTGCCACACTCCGTAGCTATTATGGTAATTTGCTAACAGAAAAGCAAAATGATATGCTGCGTATGCATTATGACGAAGATTTATCCCTTGCTGAGATTGCTGAAATATATGGGGTTTCTCGTCAAGCAGTTGCGGATAGTTTGGCAAAAGGTGAAAAATCACTCCGTGAATACGATTCTAAGCTTCATCTTATAGAAAAAGATAGATGCATTTTGGAAGAGCTCTCAAAGATTGAAAATGAGCAAAATACTGATGTCCAGAATGCTATAGCGCAAATCAAGCGCATTTTGGAGGACTAAAATGGCATTATTTGAAAGTTTGTCCGATAGAATGAACCATATTTTTTCAAAGCTTCGTAATAAAGGAAAATTGACGGAGCTTGAAATTAAGCAAGCAATGAGAGAAATCCGAGTCGCTCTTCTTGAAGCTGATGTTAACTATAATGTTGTAAAAGAGTTTACAGCAAAAGTTAGTGAGAAGGCACTTGGGGAAGATATTTTGAAATCTTTAACGCCTGCACAACAAATTGTAAAGATTGTTAATGATGAATTGTGCGCTCTTATGGGCTCTACACATCAAAAACTCGCTGTTAGCGATAGACAACCTACAATTTATATGATGTGTGGTTTGCAAGGCGCTGGTAAGACTACAATGTGTGGAAAACTTGTAACTTACCTCAAAAAGCAAGGCAAAAAGGTTCTCCTTACTGCTTGTGACATTTATAGACCAGCTGCAATTCAACAATTGAAGGTAGTAGGTAATAAAGCAGGCACCGAAGTTTTCGAAATGGGACATATTGATCCTGTAAAGATTGCAAAGGGTGCAATTGAATATGCTCTTAAAAACGGTTATGACACTGTAATAATCGATACAGCAGGACGTCTTCACATTGATGAAGCATTGATGGAAGAGCTTGTTAACATCAAAAAAGCAGTAAATCCTACAGAAATTTTGCTTGTCGTAGATTCTATGACAGGTCAAGATGCTGTAACAGTTGCGGATACATTTAATCAATCACTTGATATTACCGGTGTAATCATGACAAAACTTGATGGTGATACACGTGGTGGTGCTGCACTTTCTATTAAAGCTGTTACAGGTAAACCAATTAAATTTAATGGTACAGGGGAGAAAATGGAAGATCTTGAGCCATTCCATCCAGAAAGAATGGCGTCGAGAATTCTTGGAATGGGTGACGTGCTTACGCTTATTGAAAAGGCACAAGATGCATTCTCACAAGAAGAAGCATTGGCTCTCCAAAAGAAACTTAAAGAAAACTCATTCACACTTGACGATTATCTTAAGCAACTTGAAAGCATGAAGAAAATGGGTAATATGCAAGATATGATGTCCATGATCCCAGGTATGAATGCAAGTCAATTAAAAGATGCAAAGATTGATGAAAAGCAACTTCTTCATACTAAGGCAATCATTCAATCAATGACATTAAAAGAACGCAGAAATCCAGACATCATTAAGTCATCTCAAAAGAAAAGAATTGCTAAGGGTAGTGGAACTACAATTCAAGAAGTAAATCAATTACTAAAGCAATTTGAACTCACAAAAGACATGATGGCTCGCATGCAAAAAGGCGGAATGAAGGCTCTTAGAGGGATGAAAGGCGGATTCCCATTCTAATAAGAAATAAGCCAATCAAGCGGATTTTAAAAGAATAATCAAGCAAAAGTACTCAAAAATATATCAAAAATTAGAATACTTGAGCGAATTTTGATACAAAATCGTGCTCAGCACGCTAAAACAAATAAAGAAAACAATAAATATCGGAGGAACAAACAATGGTTAAACTCAGACTCACAAGAATGGGCGCAAAGAAGCAACCTTTCTATCGCATCGTAGCAATCGATTCAAGAAAAGCAAGAGATGGTGAATATATCGATCAAATCGGTTTTTACAATCCAGTTTCTGATCCAAAGCAAATCGTTATCGATGCAGAGAAAGCAAAAGCTTGGCTCGCAAAGGGCGCACAACCAACAGCAACAGTTAGTGGTCTTTTGAAACAACAAGGCATTATCGAAAAGAAGTAATCGGAGTAGATTATGATAGAACTTGTTGAATATCTCGTTTCTGCTCTCGTTCCAGACGGTGATTATACCGTGGAAATGGTTGAGGGTGATGCAAGCGTTGATATCATCATCACTATTGCAAAGAAAGATATTGGCAAAATTATCGGAAAACAAGGCAGAATTGCTAAAGCAATCCGTACTATTGTCAAATCAGCAAGTGCTAAGAGTAGTGTAAGATACAACGTTGTCATCGAAGAGAAAGATGAAAACTGAACTGACTATTGGCAAAGTACTCAAACCGCATGGACTTAAAGGGGACGTCAAAATTGAGACGTTCTCCTCGAATCCTGCGCGTTTTTCTGTTCTAAAAAGACTAAAATTAGACGGAGTAGAGTACAAAATTAGACGTTTAACGTTAGATGGATCATTCGGGACACTTGGATTAGAAGGTGTTAACGATATGGATGCTGCAGAGCTATTAAGAGGCAAAATGATTTCAGTATCACGTAGTGATTTGCCGAAACTTGAAGCTGGAAATTATTATATCGCAGACCTTTTAGGTATCGATGTATATGTTTCTGGTGAACGTATTGGCGAAATAATTGATGTACTTCAATATGGTTCTGCTGATGTGTATGTTGTTAAAACTCAAGATTCTACTTGTTCATTCCCAGCATTAAAACAGCTCATTAGGTCCGTTGATATTGAAAATGGTGAAATGGCGCTTGATGATATGGTGTTCCGTCGCGTTGTCGTTTATAATTAATTAGGTGTAATTGCATGAAATTCGATATTCTAACCGTATTTCCTGAATATTTTGACGTATTAAAACATAGTCTCATTGGTAAAGCAATTGGAGATGGTGTTTTTGATGTCCAAGTTACGAATATTCGAGATTTTACACTTGATAAACATAAAAAAACTGATGACACACCTTATGGTGGTGGCGCAGGGATGCTCATGACTCCTGATCCAATCGCTCGATCAATTGAACATGTAGATCCTAATCACGAAGCTTGGAGAATATATATGTCTCCACGTGGTGCAAGACTTAATCAACAAAAAGTTGAGAGTTTAGCATCTTGTCAAAGGATTTTAATCCTTTGTGGTGATTATGAAGGTATTGATCAAAGAGTCATTGATATGTTTATTGATGAAGAATTATCGATAGGCGATTATGTTTTAACTGGTGGAGAGTTGCCAGCACTTGTTACAGTTAATGCTGTAGCACGATATATTGACGGTGTTCTTGGTTCAAATGCTTCAACAGAAGAAGAGAGTTTTTCTAATGGTCTTCTAGAATATCCACAATACACTCGCCCAGAAGTTTATAGAGGCGTAAGTGTGCCAAAAGTTTTGCTAGATGGTAACCATAAGGATATAGCTAATTGGCGTTTAGAAAAATCTCTCGAAATTACAATGAAGAATCGTCCAGATTTACTTGTTGATGCACCAATTGATCAATATTTGCCAAAAAAGAAGCGTAAACACAAAAAATAATTTGCTTTGCAAATTAAGATAGGATTATGAATATTCAGTGGTTTCCAGGTCATATGACCAAAGCTATTCGTATGATGGAGGATAATCTTCGTCTTGTTGATGCTCTCATCTATGTCATTGATGCTAGAGCTGTTTATTCGTGCAATAATCCATTATTTGACAAACTTTTGCAAGGCAAAAAAGTCCTATACGTATTTAACAAGTGTGACCTTGTTGATAAGTCAGACTTGGAGAAGTGGTGCAAAAAGTTTACCGATGAAGGCAAACCATTTGTAAAAGCTATTGGAACATCGGGAGATTGCTCACAAATAGTCGCAGGGCTTAAGCAAGTAGTTGCTGACAAAATTGAAAAATATGCAAAAAAAGGCGCAAATGTATCAGTAAGAGCTATGGTCGTTGGCGTTCCAAATAGTGGAAAATCAACAATTATCAATTCGATGATTAAAAAAGCCAAAGCTGTTACAGGGGATAGACCAGGTGTAACACGTGGTAAACAGTGGTTATCAGTTGACAATGTGGATTTCTTGGATACTCCAGGTACACTTTGGGGAAAATTTGAAGACCAAACTGTAGCACATCATTTAGCTTATATCGGTTCTATTCGTGATGATATTCTTGATGAAGGCGATTTGTGCTATGATTTTCTTGATGAAATCAAGAACAAGTATCCAGATAACTTGAAGAATCGTTATGGACTTGAAGAAATACCTGATGATACACTTGAACTTTTTGATGCTATTGCCATTTCACGTGGCTTTAAAATGAAGGGGAATCAAATAGATTATACCCGTACTGCAAAGATGATTATTGACGAGTTTAGGAAAGGAAAACTTGGCAAAATCATGCTTGAAAATCCTAGAATTTGAAAATACTCCGGTTAAACGGTTTTTATATAGGTGAAAAATGGTTCGTCCAGAAGAACTAATGAAATATGAAAACGAACTTCGTTCCAAAGGATACAAATTGATTTGTGGAATTGATGAAGTAGGACGTGGTCCACTTGCAGGTCCTGTTACTTGTACTGCAGTAATTATGGATCTAGATAACCTTATTGTAGGTGTCAATGACTCAAAAAAAGTGTCAAAAGGCAAAAGAGAAAAGCTTTATGACGAGATTCTTTCGAAGGCAATTGCAGTATCTACTGTTTCATATACTCCAGAACAAATTGACGAACTCAACATATTAAATGCTACAAAGGCATGTATGCGAGATGCAATTATGTCTTTATCCGTTAAACCTGATGTTGTATTGGTAGATGCATTAAAATTGGATATTCCATATCCAACAATGGGAAT
>DBVO01000038.1:0-244 GCA_002308215.1 Christensenella sp. UBA1262 | reverse complement strand
ACGAGAGATAGATATATGACAGAAATGTCTAACGTTTATCCAGAATATGATTTTGATCACAATATGGGTTATGGTACAGCGAAGCATATTGCAGCGCTTAAAGAAATTGGCCCATCACCAATTCACAGAAAGTCATTTATTGGTGGCATTTTGGGGATTAGATAAAACGAAATTATAATTTTTGTTTTAAAATATTTAAAATTCAGCCAAATTTTATGCAATTTTGGTTGTAAATAAAAAAAAT
>DBVO01000020.1:4449-5006 GCA_002308215.1 Christensenella sp. UBA1262 | reverse complement strand
ACCTACAACTCCAACCACATTGAAGGGAGCAAGCTCACGGAAGACCAAACAAGGCTTATATTTGAAACAAATACTCTTGATGTTGGAGACAGCATTTCTGTGGACGATGTTTTGGAGACGGTTCACCACTTCCGCGCAATAGATTATGTTATTGAAACGGCAGATAAAACGCTAACGGAAGATATGATAAAACATTTGCATTATATTTTGAAGCATGACACAAAAGACTCTACCCTCGATTGGTTTGCAGTTGGAGATTATAAAAAACGCGCAAATGTCGTTGGTGGAAGAGAAACAACAAAGCCAAAAGATGTTCCTGTAAAAATGGCAAAATTGCTTGCAGAATATAATGCGAAAGCGAGTGTTGATATTAATGATATCATTTCGTTCCATTCCGCATTTGAACACATACACCCATTCCAAGATGGCAACGGAAGAGTCGGCAGGCTTATTGCCCTCAAAGAGTGCTTGAAAAACAGCATAATTCCATTCATCATCGAAGACTCCAAGAAGATGTACTACTATAACGGATTGTCTGAATGGGGTAAAGATAACAG
>DBVO01000020.1:4135-4425 GCA_002308215.1 Christensenella sp. UBA1262 | reverse complement strand
CAGGACACATTTGCGCGATTACTTGATATGTTCGATATTGAACACAAATAAAAATTGTAAGAACATATCTTGTAACACTTTTGCACCTAAAAACTATGTAAAAAGGATTTCTCAACTAAAAAATAAGCACCTGCTATGCAGGTGCTTATTAATGCTTATTTAATTTATTAATACATTTCAGGAGCTGGAGCTTGTGGAGCAACTGGCTCTTTAATGTCTGTTACAAGTGCTTCTGTTGTGAGCAATGTTGCTGCTACAGATGCTGCATTTTGAAGAGCTGAACGAGTAAC
>DBVO01000020.1:3816-4118 GCA_002308215.1 Christensenella sp. UBA1262 | reverse complement strand
CAATAAGCATCTTTTGCTGCATCATAACCATAGTTTGCTTTCTTTGCATTAACAATATTGCTTACGACTACACCACCATCAACACCTGCATTATCTGCAATTTGACGGATAGGAGCTTCAAGAGCACGAAGAACAATATTTGCACCAGTAAGAGCATCTCCATCAAGTCCTGCGATAGCTTTTTTAACTGCTGGGATAACTGAAAGAAGTGCAACACCACCGCCTGGGACAATACCCTCTTCAACTGCAGCACGAGTTGCGTTCAAAGCATCTTCTATACGAAGCTTCTTCTCTTTCATTTC
>DBVO01000020.1:0-3773 GCA_002308215.1 Christensenella sp. UBA1262 | reverse complement strand
TTTTCTCTATCATAATCTGATGTGCTTTCTGCGATTTGTGCTCTAATTTGTGCAACACGTGATGCGATAGATGCTGGATCACCAAAGCCGCCGACAATTGTTGTCTTATCTTTATCAACAACAACACTCTTTGCTCTACCAAGCATATCAAGTGAAACATCTTTCAATTCATAGCCAAGATCTGTTGAAACATAAGTGCCACCTGTAAGAATTGCAATATCTTCAAGATATGCTTTTCTTCTATCACCGAAGCCAGGAGCTTTAACTGCTACAACATTGAATACACCTTTCAATTTATTAACAATGATTGTTGTAAGTGCTTCACCTTCAATATCATCAGAAACGATTAAAAGCTTCAATCCATTCTTAAGAACTTGTTCGAGAAGTGGTAAAATCTCTTGGATGTTGCTAATCTTCTTATCTGTGATAAGAATTACTGGTCCATCAAGTTCTGCTTGCATCTTGTCAGTATTTGTAACGAGATATGGAGAAACATAACCACGATCAAATTGCATGCCTTCGACAACAGTAAGTTCTGTTTCCATAGCCTTGCCTTCTTCAATCGTAATTACACCATCTTTGCCAACTTTTTCCATTGCATCAGAAATAAGTCTACCAATTTCCTCATCGCCTGCTGAAATGCTTGCAACTTGTGCGATAGCTGTCTTATCTTCAACATCTTTAGAAATCTTTTTGAGTTCCTCTACTGCTGCATCTGCTGCAACCTTAATACCTTTTTTAAGGACGATTGGATTTGCACCCGCAACTACGTTGCGAAGTCCTTCTTTAACGATTGCTTGAGCAAGAACTGCTGCTGTTGTAGTACCATCACCTGCGACATCATTTGTCTTTGTAGACACTTCGCGAATGATTTGGGCACCCATATTTTCAAATGGATCTTTTACATCAATTTCTTTTGCGATAGTGACACCATCATTTGTAATAAGTGGTGCACCATATGGTTTGTCAAGAACTACATTTCTTCCTTTAGGTCCAAGTGTAATTTTAACAGTATTTGCGACTGTATCGACGCCTGTTTCAAGTGCGCGTCTTGCTTCATCACCATATTTAAATTGTTTAGCCATAATACTGCCTCCTTAATCCACGATAGCAAGAATATCTGCTTGCTTTACAATTACGACTTCTTCACCGTCGATCTTAAACTCTGAGCCAGCATACTTGCTATAAAGCACGGTATCGCCAACTTTAACTTGCATCTTGACTTCTTTTCCGTCAACTATCCCTCCCGGGCCAACTGCAACTACAGTTGCAAGTTGTGGTTTTTCTTTTGCTGCGCCTGGCAATACGATGCCGCTTGCAGTTTTTTCATCTTGTTCGATTGCCTTAATGACAACTTTGTCAAACAATGGTTTGATTGCCATATTTATGCCTCCGATTATTAATTTCAATAGGTTTTTAGCACTCTCGGTGCTCGACTGCTAATAATATATACCAAAGGCACCTAAAATGTCAATATCTTATACCAATTATTTTGATTTTTTTACCAAAAAATGAAAGACAAATTCTTGAATAATGTTTATTAGTATGCTAATATGGATTTATAAATCCAAAAATATAGGTGTAACTTATGAATAAATGGGATGAAAGATTTATGAATATGGCAGAATTCGTCTCAACTTGGACTAGTTGTGCAAGACAAGGCAGAGCTATTGGCGCAGTCATTGTTAAAGATAAACGAATTCTTACCACAGGATATAATGGCGCACCTGCAGGCGTAACACCATGCCGTGATAAAGGTTATTGCATGAGAGATCGCCTTGGTATTGCAAGCGGCACTCAAGCTGAAAAATGCTATGCAGTTCATGCAGAGCAAAACGCTATATGCCAGGCAGCTAAACTCGGCGTTTCTTTAGAAGGTGCAACTCTTTATTGTACTCATCAACCATGTACAATTTGTACTCGCCTCATCATCAATAGTGGTATTAAACGCGTAATATACAAATACCCATATCCAGATGAGTTCTCTATGCAACTTTTCTCAGAGGCAGGCACTCTCGTACAAAAATATGATGAACTTCAAGATGAAAAATAATTAATTAAGGAGAATATTATAATGGCAGAAAATTCATCACCAAAATCAAGACTTGCAGCAGCACTTCTCGCTTTCTTCCTTGGTGGACTCGGTATTCATCGTTTCTACGTAGGTAAAGTTGGCACAGGTATTTTATACCTCTTCACCGGTGGACTTTTTGGTATCGGCGCACTTGTAGATTTTATCATGGCTCTCTGTGGTTCTTTCACAGACAAAGAAGGCAAATTACTTCTTGAATGGTAATCATTAAAATCTAATTTAAAAGCACCCTCTTTCGAGGGTGCTTTTATTGCTCATTAAAATTAAATATTTTTAACCCATGTTTGGCTCATACTCAGGATTTAGAGTATATTGTAAAATCAAATTGACGCTTCCATATGTGTCCAAACCTTCAGTAGCAATGAGCCAATTCGCTTGATTAAGTTCAAGAGTGCCTGTTAGATTATATTCATTATCATATACTGCAATTCTCCACTCGAATGTTGCAAATTCTGCACCATCATCATATTGAACTGAAGTTCCGAGATCTGCATCATACTTGTTATATATAATGCTGTCCTTTTTTGGTAGCAAGTCATATAACTCAGAGCAATTCTCTCTCAAAACTTGGACAGAACCACCTTCACCAGTTTTAAATTGGAAATACTTTCCTGAACCTGGTTCTTCAGCTGGAAATGAGAAATACACATAAGTCTTTGGCTTTTCAATCCAATGTGCAACTACTTCCATTTGTACTTCACCCGCTTGAGCTTTTGCAACAAAATTAACTGCATTAAATTCTGTGCCATCTGCAAAATACCATCCATCAAATGTCACATCATTAGGAATAACCAAATTTGCTTCTTGAGGCATATAAAATGCTTTTTGAGCAAGGTCATTATTTATAATGAATTCAGGTGTACGATGATCAAAGTTATTGTGAGATGCACGATATGCTTCTGTAAAATCTGCTTTTGAGTTATTTAAATTGAAATAAATAACTTGTTGCCCTTGTGGAATCCAACGAGCATATAATACATATCTCTTTTGTCCTTCTTCTGCGTCTCTTTGGAATCTGTTCCAATTGTATTCAGAAAACTCTGTCCCTTCATAATTGGATTTATCAAAATACCAACCAGCAAAAACCTTGCCACTTGGAGCAACCATGTCACTTCCCTTTGGCAAATTGTTGCAGAAATTCTTGTACAAGTCTTTGTTAACTACTTTAACAATGTTTCTTGATTCAATGCTGTTTGCTTCTCTGTATTCTTGTGTATAATCCGCGTCTTTGTCGTTTAGGTCAAGCCTGAAATGAGTTATATCTTCAGGATTGCAAGCCACAAACGCAACAAGTACAAACGTCATTATAAGCACAGATATAACGATTGTAGCTAAAATTTTCTTTTTCATATTTTTCTCCTATGGGCCATTTGCCCTTGCATACATTATACCACTTTTTTATTCTCGTGCAAAACAACTTGCATTTCTAAACAAAATATAAGATTTAATAAGGTCAATTTTTTTAAAAAAATATGAAAATAATATATAAATATATTTGACATTATAAATCCAAATCTATATAATCAACTTATCAATATAGTTTAGTTTTGCTAAACTTTTAGATTAAAATTGCGAAACTTCGTAAACTTTGCGTTAGTTTTTGCTAAACTGGAGCAAAAGTTTAGACAAGGTAAACATATAGCACGAAATGTGTTTTGGAGAGAATATGGAACTCGGAATC
>DBVO01000017.1:33034-33791 GCA_002308215.1 Christensenella sp. UBA1262 | reverse complement strand
GCCATCTTTATAGAGACTTTTTCAAAATCAGGAAGGTGAGTAGTACAGCAGCATGGTCTTCCACACGGAGCAAGAGCGCCACGCATCTTGGTATCGTCGCGTTCATATATTTGTCTTAATTCAATACGAACCTTGAATACAGATGCAAGTGTGCGAACCAATTCTCTAAAATCGACTCTGCCATCTGCAGTGAAGTAGAAGATTAATTTTTGACGGTCAAAAGTGTATTCTGCGTCTACGAGCTTCATATTGAGGCCTGCATCGGCAACTTTTTCTCTAGTGATGCGAAGTGCTTCCACCTTGTCATCAAGGTTTTTTTGCACTTTTTTCAAGTCTTCATCTGTTGCTTTTCTAATAACTGGTTTCAAAGGTTGTACTATTTCAGATTCATCAACCTCTTTGTTAGGGATAGCAACTGTTGCAAATTCGAGTCCGCGGGCGGTTTCAACAATAACACCGTCATTTTCTTGGAACTCTATATCCTTTGGATCAAAATAATATACTTTTGGCGTGGAACGAAATTTAATTCCTACGATTGTTTCCATTTATGTCTTTCCTCCAATATTGTGAAGAGCAGTGAATCAACTGAAGCAGTTGGGTTCACATTAAGTGATAATTTGCGTCTGGTTTCATTAACAGCAAGAAGGATGTCTGCTAATGCATGGCGAGAGTAGTTATTGGATAACATCTCTATATCAGTAGCAATATGCTTTTGAAGAACCAAAGATGCATTATCTTGCGCTACCAACATATCCCT
>DBVO01000017.1:31273-32893 GCA_002308215.1 Christensenella sp. UBA1262 | reverse complement strand
AGTTGGCCTTCGCTACAAGCCGCTGCAATAGAACATGCTTGAGGTTCAATGCCAAGAGAGAGAAGTGTTTGGTATACTACTTGCTCATCAAAAGAATCTAAATACAATGTGCGTGCACGAGACTTAACAGTATCAAACATGCTTGCTTCGTTGGCAACACCAAGGAAAATTGTTACATCCTGTGGCGGTTCCTCAAAAGTTTTTAAGAGCTTGTTTTGTGATTGTGCATTCATCAAGTCTGCGCGGTGAATGAAATACAACTTTCTATCACCAATAGGCTTAACATTGACATTAGATAAAAATGTTTGCAAATCTTCAACCTTAATCTTTTCGCGCTTTTCATTCAAGTGGAACACGTCACCGTTGTTGCCATTGAGTATTTTTCTGCATTCAGTGCAATCAAGGCAAGGTTCATGTGTGCCACAAAAAACAGCGGCCGCAATCAAAGTAAAAAACTCATCAACAGCATCATCGTCAGGGGATACAACCATATATGCATGGCCAAGCCCTGCTCCAAAATCATTCTTTAGGAGAGAGAATGCGCGAGAGTTTTTGAGTGGTGTTAAAAACGATAGTTCACTCACTTGATTGCTCCTTTTTCTCTAAGCACTTCTAGTATGCGTTCAGCGGTTACTTTTTTATCAAAATCAGGTTTTACCGGTATGATTCGGCCATTTGAACCCTTGATTTCTGCAATATAGCCATCATACACTTTGTCATGGAAGTCAGCTGATTCTTGCTCTAAACGGTCTGTATTTTTAAATGTTCTCCATGACTCGCTTGGGCGAAGATCAAGGAAGATTGTTACATCAGGGAGAAGCCCATCAATAGCTGGCGCATTGATTTGTTTGATTCTTTCAACACCCATACCACGAGCATAACCTTGGTATGCAACAGAGCTATCTACATATCTGTCACAAATAACAAGTTCGCCACGCTCAAGAGCTGGGCGAATAACTTCACGAACAAGCTGGGCTCTACTTGCCGCAAACAACATTGCTTCAGTGATATCTGTCATCTCGGTGTTTTCAGGATTGGCGATGATGTTTCTAATCTGTTCAGAGATATGTGTGCTTCCTGGTTCGCGAACATAAACAGCAGGCTGACCTGTGCGATCCAAATAGTCTCTCAACATTTTAACTTGTGTGGATTTACCGACGCCTTCGCATCCTTCGAATGTTACAAACATAACTTACCCTGTGCGCTTACGCGCTTTTTCTTTAATAAACAGAATTATAGCACAACTTTTTTGTTTTAACAAGAGATTAATCTTGACTTTTACATAGTTTAAGTATTAAACTAATTTATACTTAAAATATTCATGGACGGATTTATGGATTATAAGCAAATTGAACAAAAATGGCAAAAAAAGTGGGAAGAAACAGGGCTTTATAAGTTTGACAAGTCTAAAGTAGACAAGAAGTATTATTGCCTTGAAATGTTCTCATACCCATCTGGCGCAAAACTTCATGCTGGCCACTGGTATAACTATGGCCCAGCTGATACCTTTGCAAGATTTAAACGTATGCAAGGATACGAAGTATTCCACCCAATGGGATTTGATGCATTTGGGCTTCCAGCGGAAAACTATGCAATAAAGACAGGTATTCACCCAGAAGA
>DBVO01000017.1:27304-31211 GCA_002308215.1 Christensenella sp. UBA1262 | reverse complement strand
GATTGGGATTATGAAATAAAGACTTGTGTCCCAGAGTATTATAAATGGACACAATGGATGTTTGAACAACTTTACAAGCGTGGTCTTGCATACAGAAAAGAAGCACCAGTAAACTGGTGCCCATCTTGCAACACAGTTCTTGCAAACGAACAAGCACAAGGTGGTGTATGCGAACGCTGTGGTAGTCTTGTAACAAAGAAGAATCTTAATCAATGGTTCTTCAAAATTACAGCATATGCTGACGAACTCCTTGATGGCATAGACAAATTAGATTGGCCAGAAAAGACCAAACTTATGCAAAAGAATTGGATAGGTAGAAGCTTTGGTGGCGAAATCGTATTTGATGTTAAGGATAGCGATGAAAAGATTCGCGTGTTTACAACACGCGCGGACACAGTGTTTGGTGTCACATATGTTGTTCTTGCTCCAGAAAATCCACTTGTAGATAAACTCGTAAAACCTTCTCAAAGAGAACTCGTTGAAGCATATAAAGAAAAGGCTGCAATGGCAACCGAAATTGATCGTATGTCTTCAACTCGTGAAAAGACAGGCGTTCCAACAGGTGCTTATGCAATTAACCCAGTAAACGGAAGAGAAGTTCCAATTCTCGTTGCGGATTATGTTATAGCATCTTATGGTACTGGCGCTGTTATGGGCGTTGCTGCACATGATGACCGCGACTTCGTCTTTGCACAAAAACTTGGTCTTCCTATTGAGAGAGTAATTAAATCTAAAGATGGTTCACCGGACGAACTTCCATATACAGAATATGGTGTTATGGTAAACAGTGGTGAATTTGATGGGCTTGAAAGCGAAGAAGGAAAGAAAGCTGTTCTTCAAAAACTTGAAAAGCAAGGCAAGGGTTGTCTTAAGACAAACTATCGTTTAAGAGATTGGCTTGTTAGCCGTCAAAGATATTGGGGCGCACCAATTCCAGTTATCCACTGCGAACACTGCGGTGATGTACTTGTCCCAGAAGAAGATCTGCCTGTAAGATTACCACACAATGTTAACTTTACACCAGATGGAGAATCTCCACTTAAGAAGTGCGAAGAATTCATGCATACAACATGCCCAAAGTGTGGACGTCCAGCTTTAAGAGATGCCGATACACTTGATACATTCGTGTGTTCAAGCTGGTATTTCCTTCGTTATCCAGACGCAAAGAATAGTGATAAGCCATTTGATAGCGAATGGATTAACAAAGTGTTGCCAGTAGATAAATATGTAGGTGGTGCTGAACACGCGTGCATGCACTTGCTATACGCACGTTTCTTTACAAAGGCACTTAGAGACATGGGTTATCTTAATTTTGATGAGCCATTCTTGTCTCTCGTTCATCAAGGCACAATTCTTGGTCCAGATGGCAACAAGATGTCTAAGTCTAAAGGTAACGTTGTCTCTCCAGATGACAGCATCGCAAAGTATGGTGCTGATATTTTCCGTGTATATTTGATGTTTGGCTTCAACTATGTTGAAGGTGGCCCATGGAATGATAATGGACTTGATTCAGTAAGCCGTTTCTTTGATAGAGTAGAACGTATTGTTAAAAAGTGCTATGAAATGAATTTTGAGAATGCTCCACTTGGCAAGGCCGAGAAAGAACTCAACCGTGTACGCCATAACACAATTAAGAGCGTTACAAATGATATTGGCGTTTTCTCATTTAATACTTGCATAGCAAGACTTATGGAATATGTTAATGCAATCTATGCATATGAAGGTGCTGTTGCAAAAAAGAATGTATTCTATAAAGAATGCGCAAGAGATCTTGTATTGCTACTTGCTCCATTTGCTCCACATTTTGCTGAAGAACTTTGGGAGATGCTTGGTCAGAAATACTCTGTATTTAACCAACCATATCCACTCTTTGATGAGAAGGCAATGGTTCTTGATGAAATCGAGCTTGCGGTACAAATTAATTCAAAGATCCGTGGCAAGGTATTAGTACCAAATGGCGCATCTCGTGAAGAGATTGAAAAGGCAGCACTTGAAGCTGTTTCAGCGCAACTCAATGGTGCCGCACCAAAGAAAATTATCGTTGTACCAGGTAGACTGGTGAACATTATAGCGTAAAACAATTATCGAGGTATAGATATGTTAGATATCAATCGTATTAGAACAAACACACAAGAAGTAGTAGATGCTCTTGCAAAGAAAGGATATCAAGCTGACTTCACACAAGTGCTTGCATGGGATGATGAGCGTAAAGCAACAATTACAGCTGTAGAACAGCTGAAGGCACAAAAGAACAAAGTTTCTGCTCAAATCCCAATGCTCAAGAAAGCTGGACAAGATGTACAACCAATTTTTGAAGAAATGAAAAAGATTGGTGAAGAGATTGCTGCAAGCGATGCACGTATTGCTGAACTCATTGAAAATGTTCAAAATGCTCTTGCTGGCATCCCAAATATTCCAGATGATGATCTTCTTCCAGGCGAAAAAGAAAACAACAAGGTTATTAGACTTGTTGGTGAACAACCAAAGTTTGATTTCCCACTCAAAAACCATGTTGATCTCTGCACAGACCTTGGTCTTATAGATTATGAGCGTGGCGTAAAGCTTTCTGGTAACGGCTTCTGGATTTACAGAGGCGTTGGTGCAAGGCTTGAATGGGCACTTCTTAACTACTTCGTAGAAGAGCATCTTAAAGATGGTTATGAATTTATCCTCCCACCATATCAACTCGGATATAACTGTGGTTATGGCGCTGGCCAATTCCCTAAATTCAGCGATGAAGTATATTGGCTTGATTGTGATGAAGATAGAAAACGTAACCGCTTTATGCTTCCAACAGCTGAAACAGCACTTGTTAATATGTATGCTGGCGAAATCATTGATGAAGCAAAACTTCCAATGAAGTTCTTCGCATATTCTCCATGCTTCAGAAAAGAAGCTGGTTCTGCTAGAGCGGAAGAAAGAGGAATGATTAGAGGTCACCAATTCAATAAAATTGAAATGGTGCAATACGCACATCCAGAACATAGCATGGAAGCATTTAACGAACTTGTAGATAAAGCTGCACGTTTGGTAGAAGGCCTAGGCCTCCACTTCAGAGTAAGCAAACTTGCTGCTGGAGATTGCTCTGCATCTATGGCAAGAACATATGACGTTGAACTTTGGATTCCATCTATGGGTATCTACAAAGAATGCTCATCTGTATCTAATGCAAACGATTATCAAGCAAGACGCAACAATACAAGATACAGAGATTCAAAGACTGGCAAGCCTCAATACGTACATACACTTAATGGTTCTGGCCTTGCGACATCACGTCTTATCCCAGCTATTGTTGAGCAATTCCAAAACGCTGATGGAAGCGTTACAATACCAGAAGTATTGCGCAAATATCTTGGTGGTGCAACACTTATCACAAAAGATGGTTTGAAATAAAACAAAAAGTTTATTATATCAAAACAACAAGATAAACTCTCGTTTTTGCAAACAAAGGGGGAATTTGTATGAGAGAAGAATTAAGAAAATATGGCGATGAAGCATATGAAATTGTTAAGCATGCTGCCAATGAAATAGGCCCACGTCTTCCTGGTAGTGATGGCGAAAAGAAGCTTCATGACTATATGGCATCTCGCCTTGATGAAATTGGTGTAAATCCAGTTACAGAAAAGTTTGTATTTGCACCACACGCATCAATTGGCGGACTCCCATATGCAGGATGGGGTGGCATTATAGGAGCAATTGCACTTGCTATCATGAGCGTTATAGCATCACTTGGCAATGCTGCTTTTGCTGGACTTGCACTCAGTTTTTTGGCAACTGTATATATGTTGGGTCTTTGGACATGGCTTATCGTTTCTGTGTTTAAATATCACACATGTTTTGATTGGTGCTTTAAGCATGCTGTGTCCCATAACACATTTGGTGAGTTAAAACCAAAAGATGGGGAATA
>DBVO01000017.1:13342-27250 GCA_002308215.1 Christensenella sp. UBA1262 | reverse complement strand
GCATCTCAAGGTAAAGCAGGATTTGTAAGTGTTGTTATCCGCCTTGCACTTGGAGCTGTTTCTGTAGGTATTGTTACTGTGCTTGCTCTTGTAAACTTCATTATCTTCTGCATTTATGAAGGAGCAATTGGTGCCGGAAACGCTGATTTGTTAGAAGGTGTGGCAAGAGCGATTGGCATTATGTTCTATATCAATGTATTTTCTTGCCCAGTTTGGATTGTTGGTTCATTCTTCCTTACAATGTATAATGAGAAAACAGAGAAGATCGCATCTCCAGGTGCTATGGATAATGCAACAGGTATTGCAATCTCATATGAAGTACTCAAGTACTTCAAAGAGAACCCAGACAAGATGCCTCCACGTTGCCGTATAATAGATGTAAACTGTGGCGCTGAAGAATCTGGTCTTAGAGGCTCTCTTGCTTTTGTAAGAAAGCATAAAGACGATGGCATGCTTGATCATGCATATCATATCAACGTAGACTCAATTGCCGACAAAGATTATTTCGAAGTCATTAATGGTGATGCATGGCTTTGCCCACACTTTGATAAAGATCTCGAAGAGATGTTTATGGATTCAATGAAAGAAGCTGGCATTGAAAAGCCAGGCAAGATGAATAACCCAGTTGGTGGTTGCGATTCAACACCATTCCAAAAGAACGGAGTGAAGTCCATAACATTCGCGGCACAAAATCCTGTTATGACAGATTACTATCATACATACATGGATGTGCCAGAGCGCTTTGATGCTGAAACAGTTTGTTTGGGCTTAGATGTTGTTCTTCGTGTTATTGATAAGATAGCTGAAAAAGAAGGCGGATTCAAAGAATAAAAAAACAAAAACTTATAAAAAAAACGACTTGCAAAACGCAGGTCGTTTTTAATTATAAGATACTATGTATCTTAGATAGTGTTATCTATATCGGCAAGAGGCAATGAGATGTCAAATTGAGTTACAAAGCCTTCAATAGGTTCATCCGAAAGAGTTATTGTGCCATTCATTGCCGTTATGATTTTGTGGCACACAGCAAGTCCTAGGCCAGAACCTTGTTTGTTACGGGATTTCTCTCCGACCACAAATGGTTCAAAAATATCCTTGCGTGCTTCTTTTGGAATACCTTTCCCATTATCTGCAATTTTAACTAGTGCATAATTGCCATCTTGTTTTACTTCAACAAATAGGGTTGAGCCAACGGCTGTGTATTTGAAGAAGTTGGATACGATGTTGTCTATTACGCGAATCATCATGCTTGAATCAATATCCACAAATAATTGCTCTTCGGTGATATCTGCATCAAGGTTATATTTTCTAACGGAGAATTCGTTGTATAGAGCTGCAATATGAGAACGTACAAGTTCTGCAATGTCTGTTTTTTCAATGTTATAAACAAAGTCTGGGTGATCAAGTTTTGAGAACTCATAGAATGAATTGATAAGTTCGCCCATTTGTTCAGACTTATCTACGATAAGATCCAAATATTTTTGTTTTTCTGTTTCAGCAACAACACCATCTCGTATTGCTTTTGAGAAGCCTTGGATAATAGTAATAGGTGTTTTAAGGTCATGAGACAAACCTGCAAGCATAGCTTGTCTGCGCTTTTCAATCTCTTGTTTTTCTCTCTCAGATGCGTCAAGCAAGCTCACCATTTCATTGAAGCTGTTTGCTAATTGTTCAAATTCAAGGCGCCCTTTATATTCAAGAGGTTCACGGTTACCATCTTTAGCAAGGTGTTGCATTGCAAGAGAAATTGTCGCAAGAGGCTGTTGTAAGTTGCGGTTAATATAGTTAATATAAAATGCCATAGCTACAACGTAGATGATAACTGCGACAACAATAGAAAAACCAATGATATATTCATATTGGAAAATTACTTTGTCGTTAGTATCAAGGAAAACTACATAGCAAGGTGATCCATCATCTGCAACAAAGAAGTATTTTGCAAATACTTGTTGTTGATGGTCTGATTGATATGATAATACTTTGTATTCATCTTCTGTAAAAGATGTTTTGCCATATCCTATATCACCAGAGATAACGTTGAAGTCATTATCTAAAATGAGATAAGAATTGTGCTTCACGCCATATTCTTCGTAACTTCTAGTTACGACATATGTTTTAGTGCCACTATCATCAGCGAGCTCTTGCGTGCTTATAGTTTCATTTGAGCCATATTGCTTAATGAGCTTCAGCTCATCTCTTGTATAGTTTTTGGATTCACCAGATGAAGCATATAGGGAAGTACCATCTGCTTCAACAACTTCAAACCAACCATCAATACCAAAAATACTTGTGGTTGGAATTCTAGAGTATTCGCCACTTTTAAGTTGAGCTGAAAAATCCTGAAGTTTTGCTGTGGAAAGGTCTATGTTCTCATAACGGTTTAACCAGTTGAAAAGTAAGAAAATGAAGAGAATGGATAAGAACGTTATGAGTGTAAACGTAATAAAGCTGCCAATAAGCAGCCCTTGGAAACTTGGCTTTGTCTCAAACTTAACTAATCGTTTGAGTCTACGTCTACTAGGACGTTTAAGCGAGTTTTGTTTTTTTGGATGATCCTTTTTCGGCTCATCAGTTTTAGATAAATCTATTATTTTCACAATACTAGATTGTAATCAAATGAAAATCAAAGATTTTCAATCTTATATCCAAGCCCACGCACAGTCTTAATGTACTTAGGATTCTTTGGATCATCTTCAATCTTATCTCTTAGGTTAGAGATGTGGACCATCATTGTGTTATCATCTGTTGAAAGATATTCGCCATTGACCTCTTCGTATATTTGCATTTTTGTAAATACACGTCCAGGCGATTTCATAAGCATGATAAGAATCTTATATTCAGTAGCTGTAAGCTGGATAGGCTCGCCATTCTTTTGAAGCGTAAGAAGGTGAGTGTCTAGTACAAGATCACCTACGGTGATTTTGCCATCATCTTGTTGAGGTTGTACTTGAGCTGTTAAAGAATATGCACGCCTAATATTTGCATTAATTCTTGCTATTAATTCAAGTGGGTTGAAAGGCTTAACGAGATAATCATCTGCACCAAGGTTTAATCCCATAATTTTATTGCTATCTAGCTGAGCGGCCGAAAGTATGATAATAGGAATAGAGCTTGTCTCTCTAATCTTTTTTGTCAAATCATAGCCATTCATTCTTGGCATCATTATGTCTACGAGCGCGAGATCGATGTTGTGAGATTCAAAAACATCAACAGCTTCCACGCCGTCTCTTGCCCAAAGAACAGTAAAGCCCTCTTTTTCAAGATAAAGTTTTATAAGACGTACAATATCTTCATCGTCTTCGGCAAGTAAAATTGTGTGTTGCATAAAGCACCTCGCATATTTTAATGTGTCTATTATATCACATATTTAACTTATAAACAACACAAAGTTTTACTCGGCAAGAAAAGAAAAGGATAGTTTGTATTTTTCAAGATAAAAATACAAGAGAAAAAACCAAAAGGTCTTTTCATCTCAAAAAACTGTGCTATAATAATCGTATGGAATTAAAAGACCTGTATCAGAAAAAAGTAGATAAAAAGAGTTTGGCGGATTGTGGTCTCTTCATTATTAATGAATTAATAGAAGCGCCACAAACTTTTTTTGAACTCTGTGGCAAGCTAGCATTTCCAACTGAAATTATAAGAGCATCTCTCAACATATTCTTAAAGAATGGGATTATTGAGAACTGGCTCGGAAGATATTCGGTTGTAGATGGGGTAGGCGATTTTGTTGTACCTACAGTAAACCATTCAGCAGGTCGTAAAAAATATAAATCAGTAGTCCCAGCAAAATGCAATTTATCCTTGGCCGTTGTTGGTAAAGGCGAAAAGCTTCATGAATTAGATATGTTGTTCTGTCCTTTTGACTTAGTATGGGATGAGGCGGAATTTACACCAGATGATGAGAACTCATTAGTTATTGAAGATGCAACAGGACAAAGTGATTTTGATGTAGCAAGATTCCAATCTGAAATAAAACCTAAGATAGATAAACTTTCTAGAAAGTTTAAAGCAACAGGTTCTGTTAAGATAAGAAAGGGCGTTCCAGTTGGCGCTGGTCTTGGTGGCTCAACGGCATGCCTTGTAGCTGTCTATTATGCGTTTAAGCAATACGCAGATGAAAACAACATCAAATATGATGTTCCAACGAAATATCTAGTGTCTTTATCCAGCGATTTTCCTGCTATGGTACTAGGCCGTGCTTGTCATGTTCAAGGAATTGGTGAAAAGGTTACTCCTATTGAAGAAAACGCAAAAATTGTGTTCATAGGATTCAAAGTAGCTGATGGGGGATCAGACACCACATCGGTTTATAATAAATTTGATGAAAAGTACAAAATTCTAGCATCTAACCCACCGGTTTCAGTAGCGCAAGCTCTCAAAAATCCAAGAAATGACTTGTTTGCACCAGCATGTGCTCTGAACAAAGAGATTAAAAAAGTGTATAATGAGTTAAAATTGCTAAAACCAAACTTTATTATCATGACAGGAAGCGGTTCTGGCATCATTGCACTAGATTATAAACTCGTTGAAGAGTAAATTTGTTAAATTCCAATATTGTTGAGTACAAAATCAAAATCTGCAAAAAACTGGTGTTAGTTCGCCGGTTTTTTAACATTTTTTAAAAATGAAAATAAAAATGATTACCGTTTTTGTAAAAAAGTTATTTTTGGGTATTGTTATTGCTCATTTTTTTTGATATACTTATTTTGCATATTATTATAGTGCGTAGCGCGCGGGGGAACGCTAGCGTGTAAATCGCGAAATGGTGTTTTATGACAAGACTTAAAGACAGTTATGCTTCCTATCTTTTCCATGAAGGCACAAACTATCAAGCTTACAAATTGCTATCACCAGCACCTGGTTCAGAAAACGGTGTTGATGGATGGTATTTTAGCGTATGGGCTCCAAACGCAAGAGCCGTCTCTGTTGTAGGCGATTTCAATGGTTGGAATCAGGGTGCAAACCCAATGGCATCATCTGATGATGGCATTTGGACAACATTTATTCCAAATGTTAAGCAATATGATGCTTACAAATACGCTGTAACCACGAAGTCTGGCAATGTTATTTTGAAGTGTGACCCATATGGTTTGCATTTTGAAACAGCACCAGCAAATGCATCTAAGCTTTATGATATTTCTGGATATCGTTGGAAAGATAGAAAATGGATGAGAGACAGAGAAAACTTTAATCCATATGGCTCACCAATTAACATCTACGAGATGCATTTTGGTTCTTGGAGAAGATATGCAGACGGCAATTTCATTAACTATAAAGCTATGGCCGATGAACTTATCCCATATCTTAAGAAAATGGGATATACACACGTAGAAATCATGCCTCTTACAGAGTATCCATTCGAAGGTAGTTGGGGATACCAGGTTACTGGTATGTTTGCTCCAACATCCCGTTATGGTACTCCTAAAGATTTGATGGAATTTATAGATCGTTGCCATAGAGCCGGCATTGGCGTCATTTTGGACTGGGTACTTGCTCACTTCCCAAGAGATGAACATGGCCTGAGCCTCTTTGATGGCACACCACTTTATGAATATGCAGATCCAAGAAAAGGTGAGCATAAAGAGTGGGGTACCAAAGTTTATGACTTTGGTAAAAACGAAGTTCGTTCTTTCCTTATCTCAGCTGCAATGTTTTGGTTTGATATGTATCACATTGATGGAATTAGATGTGATGCTGTCGCAAGCATGTTGTATCTAGACTATGGTAGAAAAGATGGCGAATGGGCACCAAACCAATATGGTGGAAACTATAACCTTGAAGCAAAAGATTTCTTGAAGCAAATGAATACCGCGATTCTTTCTAAGTATCATGGTGCTATGACAATTGCTGAAGAATCTACAGCTTACCCAATGATTACAAAACCAGCATATGATGGTGGTCTTGGATTTAACTTTAAGTGGAATATGGGTTGGATGAATGATAGTTTGTCTTATATTTCACTTGATCCTTTCTTTAGAAAGGACAATCACAACAAACTCACATTTGCAATTACTTATGCATATAGCGAAAACTACATTTTGCCAATTTCTCACGACGAAGTCGTGCATGGCAAATGCAGCATGATTAATAAGATTCCTGGCGACTATGACCAAAAGTTTGAAGGACTCAAAGCATTCTATGGCTTTATGATGGGCCACCCAGGCAAGAAGCTCAACTTTATGGGAAATGAGTTCGCACAATTTATTGAGTGGAATTATGCACAAGAACTAGATTGGTTCTTGCTAGATTATCCACGTCACAAGACTTTCCAAAAATTCATGAAAGACTTGAATGAATTCTATCTTGAGAACAAAGCATTATGGCAATTGGATTGCACATATGATGGATTCAAGTGGATAGTTGTTGACGATAACACTCAAAACATACTTGGGTTCGAGAGAATTGCCGCAGATGGTGAATATGTAATTTGCGTTGTAAACTTCTCGCCAGTAGAACGCAACAAATACGTTATGGGCGTCCCAGAGGGCGTTACATATAGAGCGGATTTATATTCCGCACTCAAAAAATATGGTGGCGAAGAAGAGAGAAGGCCAAGCTTTAAAGCTTCAGCTAAGCCATCTCATGGCTTCCCATATTCAATTAAAGTGAACATACCGAAAAACTCAGTAATGTTTTTGAAGCCTGAAAAGAAGGAGGGAAAATAATGGGCAAAAATTCAAAGAAAGAGTGTATTGCAATGTTGCTTGCAGGTGGCCAAGGCACACGTCTTGGAGTCCTCACTTCAAATGTTGCAAAACCTGCAGTTCCATTTGGCGCAAAGTATCGTATCATCGACTTTCCGCTTTCAAACAGTATCAATAGTGGTATAGATACTATCGGCGTTTTAACACAATATCGTCCTTTTGAACTTCACCAATATATTGGTAACGGACAACCTTGGGACCTTGATAGACTCAATGGTGGTATTTATGTTTTGCCACCATACATGGGTGCAAAATCTGGTGAATGGTACAAGGGCACAGCAAACGCTATTTATCAAAACATAGACTTTATCGACAACTATGACCCAGAATATGTAGTGATTTTGAGTGGTGACCATATTTATAAGATGGATTATCACGAGATGCTCAAAGATCACAAGAAGAACAACGCAGACTGCACAATCGCAGTTCGTGAAGTTCCAATTCAAGAAGCAAGTCGTTTTGGTATCTTGAATCTTAAGAAGAATTCAAGACAAATCGAAGAATTCGAAGAAAAACCAAAACAACCAAAATCAACAAAGGCTTCAATGGGTATTTACATCTTCACTTGGGCAAAGCTTCGTCAATATCTTATCGATGATGAAAACGACAAGACAAGTGAAAACGACTTTGGTAAGAACATCATTCCAAAGATGATTCAAGACAATCAAAGATTGTTCGCATATCAATTTGATGATTATTGGAAAGACGTCGGAACAATTTCTTCCCTTTGGGAAGCAAACATGGATGTTCTTTATGGCAAGGAACTCAACCTCGATGATGACAAGTGGAAAATCTATGCAAGAAACAATGCTGAACCACCACAGTTTATCACACCAACAGGTAAAGTTTCTAACTGCCTTATCTCTGAAGGTACAGTTGTCAAAGGCACAGTAAAGAACAGCGTTATTTCTAACTCAGTTACAATTGGCGAAGGGGCATATGTTGAAGAATCAATCATTATGCCAGGCGCAGTAATTGAAGATGGCGCAGACGTAAGATATGCAATTGTTGGTTGGAATGCAAGAATTGGTAAAAATGCTATGGTTGGTGAAACCCTCGAACCATGTAAACCAGGCGAATGGAAGATTGCAGTTATTGCACCTAATTACAATTTGCCAGCGGACGCAGTAGTCGGTCCAAATGAAATGATTGGTTAAGGGAGGAAAGAATATGAGAAATAACATAATGGGCGTTTTGTTCGCATCAGACGCAGAAGATCATCTTAACAGTCTTACAATTCATCGTACCACCGCATCTCTTCCTTTCGGTGGAAGATATAGACTTATCGACTTTGCACTCTCAAACCTTGTGCATGCAAATATAACAAACATCGGTATTGTTACAAGAAGCAACTATAACTCTCTTATGGACCATATCCGTATGGGTCGTGACTGGGACTTGAATAGAAAGAATAGTGGTATCACAGTATTCCCACCATTTGTATTCAACTCATCACACGATGTTTATAAGGGAAAGATTGAAGCTCTCTTCACCCTCAGAGGCTTTATGATGTCTTCTCCAGAAGAGTACGTTGTTATTGCAAACTCAAATATCGCATTTAACCTCGACTTCGAAGAAGTCGCTAAGTTCCACGAAGAAAAGGGCGCAGATATCACGGTTCTCACATATCACGATGAACTCAATCCAAGAAAGATTATTGTGTCTGCAGATAAGAACAACAGAATCACGGATGTGCGTTATGCAATTGGTGGCGATGTAGGTGAAGATCTCTGCAACCTCAATATCTACTTCATCAAGAAGGATTTGCTTATCACTCTTATTGATAATGCTTATGCACATGGTGCATATGACTTTGAAAAAGATATTTTGCAAGAGCATCTCAATGACCTTTACATCATGAACTATGAAGTAAAAGATTATGTTGCTGTTATTGACCGTATTCCAACATACTTCAAGCGCAGCATGGATCTCTTAGATCCAGAAGTTAGAGAAGCACTCTTCTATAAACATTCAACAATTCTTACAAAGGTTAAAGACTCCGTTCCAGCGAAGTACAAAGAGACCGCAGATGTTAAGAATTCCATCATCGCTGATGGTTGCGTAATTGAAGGAACTGTTGAGAACTCTATCTTGTTCCGTAGTGTAAAAGTTGGCAAGGGTGCTGTTATCCGCAACTCAATCGTTATGGAAGATTCAATAATCATGGAGAATGCATCTCTTGATTATACAATCACAGATAAAGACGTAATTATTCAACCAAATCGTTCTTTGAGTGGTTATGAATCATACCCAATGGTTGTTGTAAAGGGTAAAGTTATCTAGACCAAAGGTTTTGTAGCAAAAATAAAATTTATATAAAGAGGAAAAATTATGAAAATCTTATTTGTGACTTCTGAAGCGGCCCCATTTGTTCGTTCGGGTGGTCTTGGAGACGTTGCAGGTGCTTTGCCAAAGGCACTTAATAAAGCAGGCAACGACTGCAGAATAATTCTTCCATATTACAAGGAAGAAATTAAAGACTCGTTCAAACAAAGCTTCCGCTTTGTAGCATCCACGTTTGTTGACCTTAGCTGGCGCAGACAATATTGTGGTGTATATGAAGCAGTCTATGAGGGAGTGAAGTATTATTTCATTGATAATGAATACTACTTCAATCGCAAGGGTTTGTATGGCCACTTTGATGATGGTGAGCGTTTTGCTTTCTTCTCAAAGGCTGTACTTGAAGTCTTACCACTCATTGACTTCTATCCAGATGTATTGCACGCAAATGATTGGCATACAGCACTTTGCCCAGTCTTCCTTGATGTATTCTATCGCTATAGCGATGATTATCAAAAGATCAAGACTGTGTTCACAATCCACAATATTGAATTCCAAGGCAAATATGGCGACAACCTCATCGGCGATATCTTAGGCCTTCCAGAATGGGCAAGATCCATTGTTATGAATGGCGATTGCGTCAACTATATGAAAGGTGGTATTGAATCTTCAAATGCTGTTACAACAGTTTCTGAAACATATGCAAATGAAATTCTTGATCCATTCTATTCATATGGACTTGAAAGCATTCTTTCTGAGCGTCGCTACAAGATTCATGGCGTTGTAAATGGCATTGATGAGACGGTATACAATCCAAAGACAGATGAAAAGCTCTTTGCAAAGTATACAGCAAAGACTTATGCTGCAAAGAAAGCTGAAAACAAGAAAGCTCTTCTTGAAATGATTGATATGCCATATTCTAGCGAGCGTCCTCTTGTTGCAATGATTACTCGTCTTACAGAGCAAAAGGGCATTGATCTTGTTTCTGCTGTTATTGACGACATCATGCGTGCTGATATCCAAGTTGTTATTCTTGGTACAGGCGACTGGAAATACGAGAATATGCTTCGCGCAGTTGAGTCTAGATATCCTAGCAAGTTCAAGGGCATCTTGGCATTCTCTGCAGATCTTGCAAGCAAGATTTATGCAGCAAGTGATATGTTCCTTATGCCATCTAAGTTTGAACCATGCGGACTTTCACAACTCATTGCAATGAAATATGGTTCAGTGCCAATTATCAGAGAAACAGGTGGTCTTAAAGATACAGTCCCTGCGTTCAACCCAGAAACAGGCGAAGGCAAAGGCTTTACATTTAAGACATACAATGCATACGATATGCTTGATGCAGTATGGCGTGCATATGCTTGCTACTTTGATAAAGAGAACTGGAACAAGGTTGTTTCAAATGGCATGAACAGCGATTTCTCATGGGCAAAGAGCGCTGAGAAATATCTTGAAATCTATAAAGCATTATAAAAAACAACTCCCCTTCTAAGGGGAGAACAAAAGAAAAATTATATATCTTTCGTCCGGGGGAAAGCGGAAGAAAGGAAAGGGTATATGAAATATAATGTCACAACCAAAGAGTTTACTTCGCAAGTGACTTCTGCGCTTGCAAGATTTTTTGGTGTAAAACCAGAAGATGCAACGAAGAACCAAATTTACAGAGCTACTTGCATGTGTGTAAGAGATATTCTTACACAAACTCGTGTCAACTTTAAAAAACGCTGCCACGATCAAAACATCAAACAGATCTACTACATGTCAATGGAATTCTTGCTTGGTAGATCATTAAAGAACCACTTGTATAACATGGGCATAGTCAAAGAAGTTACCAAGGCCGTTGAAAGTTTTGGTGTTTCTATGGATGAAATCTATGCCTTTGAGCCAGATGCAGGCCTTGGCAACGGCGGCCTTGGAAGACTCGCAGCTGCTTATATGGATGCGCTTACATCTCGCGGTTATGCAGCAAGTGGTTTTTCTATTTTGTATGATTATGGCATTTTCAAGCAAGTCATCGTAGATGGTTGGCAATTAGAACAACCTGACTACTGGATTAAGAATGGTGGCGATGTGTGGCTTGCTCCACGTCTTGAAGAGATTTATCAAGTTAAGTTCGGTGGTGTAGTAGACCAAACTTGGCAAGATGGTAAACTCACAGTTAACCAACGTGATTGCACAATTGTCAATGCTGTGCCTTATGACATGAACATTTCTGGTTATGACACACAAACTGTCAACCGTATTCGTCTTTGGCATTCAGAGGCTCCACAAGACTTTGATATGAGCATGTTTAGCCGTGGTGAATATGTTAAGGCATCAGCAGCCAAAGCTATGGCAGAATCAATTAACAAGGTTCTTTATCCTGCAGACGACCACATTGAAGGTAAGTCTTTAAGACTTAAACAACAATACTTCTTTGTTTCTGCATCTATTCAAAGTATTTTGAGACGTCATTTGAAGACAAACCCATCACTTGACAATCTTGCAGATTGTGTTGCAATTCACATCAACGATACACACCCAACACTTTGTATCCCAGAACTTATGCGTTTACTCCTTGATGAGTATGGCTATGGCTGGGAACAAGCATGGGATATTACGACACACGTTATTTCATACACAAACCATACAGTTATGGCTGAAGCTCTTGAGAAATGGCCACAAGACCTGTTTGCAAGACTTCTTCCACGTATCTTCCAAATTGTGCATGAAATCAATCAACGTTTCTGTGATGAGCTCTGGAGCTTCTATCCAAACAACTGGGATACAGTTACACACAATGCAATTCTTTCTAACGGACAAATCAAGATGGCAAATCTTTGCTTGGCAACATCTCATACAATTAATGGTGTTTCCGCATTGCATAGCGACATCTTGAAGAATGACGTTTTCAAGGATTACTATCGTATGCATCCAGAAAAGTTCACAAATGTTACGAATGGTATTACACATCGTCGTTGGGTAGAACAAGCAAATCCACGTCTTGCTAAGTTCATTAATGAACTTATTGGCGATGCATGGCTTAAGGATGCAGACCGCTTGCAAGATCTCCAAAGATATATGGGTGATAAGCAAGCTCTTGCTAAACTTGAAAAGATTAAACGTGCAAACAAGGAAGACCTTGCTAAGTTCATTCTTGAACAAAATAATGTTCAAGTTGATCCAGATAGTATTTTCGACGTCCAAGTTAAACGTTTGCATGAATATAAACGTCAACTTCTCAACGCACTCAACATACTTGATCTCTATTTCCGTTTGAAAGAGAATCCAAATCTTGATATAACACCAAGAACATACATCTTTGCAGCTAAGGCCGCAAGCGCATATTATATGGCAAAACAAATCATCCGCTTTATTTGCACTCTTGGTGATGTTATTAACAACGATCCAGATATCAACGGAAAGATTAAAGTTGTATTCCTTGAGAACTATCGTGTAACTCTTGCAGAAATGATTATGCCAGCATCTGAAGTAAGTGAACAAATTTCTCTTGCAGGTAAAGAAGCAAGTGGTACTGGTAACATGAAGTTCATGATTAACGGCGCACTTACAATTGGTACACTTGATGGCGCAAACGTTGAGATTCACCAAAATGTTGGTGACGAGAATATGTTCTTGTTTGGTCTACTTGCCGAGCAAGTAGAAGAGATGTGGAGAAATGGATATAATCCATCTCACTACTATCAAACAAATCCACGTATCAAGCGCCTCATTGATAGCTTGCGTCAAGGACTTGGTGGAGTATCATTCAGCGAAATCGCAGATTCTTTGACAATCGGCCGTGGCGGACAACCAGATGGATATATGGTTCTTGCTGACTTCGAAAGCTATTCAAACACACAGGATAGAGTAGATGCAACATATAAGAATCGTGAGCAATGGAACAGAATGTCACTTGTTAATATTTCCAAGGCAGGCTTCTTTGCAGCCGATCGTGCTGTTGAAGAATATGCACAACGCATCTGGGGATTGCATCCAGTTCTGTAATTAACAATTAAATAAAATATAAAAATCATTTCACGCAACGGCTCGCCGTTGCGTGAACAAACTATATGTACAATCCACTAAAACACAAAAGGCCATATGGCGCAACAGCCATAAATAAAGAGACAACAATCACATTCCCACTTGATGCAGAGCTTGGCATCAAGAGGGTTTTTATTGTACTCAGAAAAGTGTTTGGTGTCGGTTGTGAAAACTGCGAATGTTTACGTCCAGAAACCTATTCTGTAAATGAGGTAGGCGGTGCATTTTCTAACGGAGAAAAGCCAAACGAAGTGGTTCATGTATGTTATGATTATCGCTTTGAACTTCCTCTTTTAAAAACAGAAAAAGGTAAGGATGTTTTCCATGGAGCATTCTCACTTCAAGAGTATGGCGTATATAACTATCGCTTCGAAGGAGAGTTTGCAGATGGGTCTCTCGCATTCTTTGGAAGAGACTATGACGGTACAGCACTTCGTGGCGATTGGTTGCCAGAATGGCAGTTAACAGTATCAAAAGAAGACTATAAAACTCCGAATTGGGCAAAACAAGGTGTTATTTACCAAATCTTTGCAGATAGATTTGCTAAGGATGGAGATGTCAATTTTAATAAGAAAGGTAGGCTTCATAAGGATTGGTATGAGAGGCCAGATGTTGCCGAAGAAGGTAAAGAATATCGCGCAGATGATTTCTTTGGAGGCAATGCTAAAGGCATCATTTCTAAGTTAGATTATCTTAAAGAATTAGGCGTTACACTTATATATCTTTCTCCAATTTTTAAGTCAGGTTCTAACCATCGTTATGATACTGGCGATTATATGCACATTGATGAGCTCTTCGGAACCGAAGATGATCTCAAGACATTAATTAATGATGCTAAGAAACGTGGCATGAGAATAATGTTGGATGGCGTATTTAATCATACAGGGTCAGA
>DBVO01000017.1:12219-13307 GCA_002308215.1 Christensenella sp. UBA1262 | reverse complement strand
AAAGAATCTCCGTACTATGATTGGTATGATTTTGAAGAATATCCAAATAAATACAATTGTTGGTGGGGAAGCACCGTGGTGCCAACTGTTAACAAAAAAGCTAAAGGCTATCAAGAACTTGTTCTAGGAGAAGGCGGAGTAATTGATAAGTGGACAAAGTTTGGTATAGCAGGCTGGCGTTTTGATGTTGTAGATGAGTTGCCAATAGATTTTACAACGAAACTTTGCGAAAAGGTTAAGAGCGAAGGCAAAGACACTCTTATTGTTGGCGAAGTTTGGGAAGATGCAACAACAAAGATTTCATATGAGAAGTGGCGTCCGTATTTTATGGGTGGTCAACTTGATTCAGTAATGAACTATCCATTTAAAGAGGCAATTATAGCTTATGTTACAACAGGAGATAGAAGAGCCTTTGTAGATAGTATCACTCATATTTTGGAGAATTATCCAAAAGAAAGCCTAGATTGTCTCATGAATCTTATTGATAGCCATGATACCGTGCGCGCATTAACGCGTCTTAGTGGAGTGGAGATGCCAGAGAGTAAAAAAGATAGAGCAAACTTTAGGCTTTCACAAGATAAATATGATTTAGCGAAGAAACGTCTTAAATTTGCATCATCTTTACAATTCTTGTTGCCTGGTGTTCCTTGTGTGTATTATGGAGATGAGGCTGGAGTCCAAGGATTCGAGGATCCAATGAACCGCGGGACATATCCATGGGGTAGAGAAGACAAAGAACTCCTTGACCATTATAAGATGCTAGGCGAACTTCGTCAGGAATATGCGGATTTCTTAACAGGTGAAACTGTATTTGTTCAAGATGACCAACTGGTTGTCTTTGAACGCCGTGCTAGAGGACAACGCCTTACAATCTTTGCCAATGCAAATCCATATCCAGTACATCGCAAGATATTTGCTATAGATGGATCTGGTCAAATTCAAAACGACATAACAGTTGAACCATTGTCGGTGGCAATTTGTAAAAACTGATAATAAACATTTTATAAAGGAGCAAATATGAGCGATTGCACACATGATTGCAGTTCTTGCACAGAGAACTGCTCAAGTCGTATTCCATACGAAAAGCA
>DBVO01000017.1:2496-12175 GCA_002308215.1 Christensenella sp. UBA1262 | reverse complement strand
GGTAAATCACTTGTTACATCTTTGCTTGCTGTAGGTATGGCAAAGAAAGGCCATGACGTTGGTATTTTGGATGCTGATGTAACTGGTCCATCAATCCCAAGATCTTTTGGTGTACATGGTGGCCTTGTTGGAGATGAGGTTGGTCTTTATCCAGCCATTTCTCGTCTTGGGATAAAAATTGTATCTTCAAATCTTTTGTTGGATGATGAGACAGATCCTGTTATTTGGCGCGGTCCAGTTATTGCAGGCATGGTTAAACAATTCTGGACAGATGTTAGCTGGGACAACGTAGATTATATGTTTGTTGATATGCCTCCAGGAACAGGCGATGTACCTCTTACAGTTTTCCAATCTATTAAACTAGATGGTATTATTATAGTTACATCTCCTCAAGAGCTTGTTTCAATGATAGTTGAAAAGGCTGTTAAGATGGCAAACAAAATGAACATCAAAATATACGGTGTTGTAGAAAATATGAGCTACATCAAATGCCCAGATTGTGGCAAAGAAATCAATTTGTTTGGCAAGAGCAAACTTAACGATGTGGCTAAAGATTTCAAACTTAAAGTGCTTGGTCGTTTACCACTTGATGCGGATATAGCTAAGGCTGTTGATGTTGGTGAAGTAGAAACATTAAACGCACAAGCATATCTTGCTGATGCGCTAAAAGAAATAGAATAATAAAAACGAATAATTAATAAAACGGCACTTTATCTGCTAATTTTGCAATGATAAAGTGCCGTTCTTGTTTGTTTATGAAATATTAGTTCTTGTATCCTCTAATGCCAACCATGCCAACTTTGCCTTCAAATAATGGGATGAAAGCTTCGGTTTCTGCTTTGCTAAATTCAGTGAACCCATGTGATATGCAACCCTCTGTATCATTGTAATGTTGCATGAAATAGCGCTTAGCTCCAGAGACCCAATCTGCTATTTCTCTCATATCTTGTTCTGTATGGAATTCTTTGATAAGAGTGGTGCGGAATTCATAATCTACATTTGAGTTTTTAAGCATTTCAACACTCTCATTAATTTTGTCTATGTCTACATTTTTAACGCCTGTAGTGAGAGCATATTTGGCTTTGCTATTCTTGATGTCCATAGCAACATAATCCAAAAGATTTTTATCAAGTAAATCTTTAAGGACATCTGGACGCAAACCATTTGTATCAAGTTTGGTTGCATAGCCCATATCTCTTACTTTTGCATAGAATTCGTCAAGGCCCTTTTGCAATGTTGCTTCGCCACCAGTTACACAAACTGCATCTACAAGACCTTTTCGCTTATTGAGATAATCAAAAACCTCATCAAGAGATATTTCTTGACTTGACACATCACCTATAACCAATGATCCATTATGACAAAATGGGCAACGGAAATTGCACCCGCCAGTAAATACCGTGCAAGCTATTTTGCCATCATAATCGACCATTGAAAACTTTTCAAAACCACAGATAATCATAGTGAATACATTGTAGCATACAATGACTCTAAATTCAAACACTTCTTTACATAAGATTTAAAAACTGGTATAATATTTTTGCTATGCAAAAGAAATCAGCAAAACAATATTTTTTAGAGCTTCTCCAGATGTTTGCCATCTTTTTTAAGATAGGTCTATTTTCATTTGGCGGAGGATATGCAATGCTTGCTCTCATAGAGGGTGAGGTTGTAGATAAAAAACATTGGTTAACACATGCTGAACTCAATGAAGTATTTGCAATAGCTGAAAGCACTCCAGGGCCAATAGCTATAAACACAGCAACATTTATTGGCGCCAAACGACTAGGTATTTTTGGTGGAATAGTGGCTACGCTTGGAGTCGTTGTCCCTTCTTTTGCAATAATTGTTGCGCTTTCCTACATTATAGACCTTGTAAAAGATAACAAATGGGTTGGCTTCTTATTCCGTGGAATAAGAGTTGGCGTTCTTGTTCTTATTGCCAAGGCTGTATTATCGTTCTTCAAAAACATGCGCAAAACCATTTTTTCATTTGCGCTTTGCATTACCGCATTTATTCTAGTGTTCCTTGTAAAAGTAGATGTCATATATGTGATTTTAGGCACAATAGTATTGTGCTCAATTATAGTGGCATGGCAATCTTATTATAGAAATCATCGTTTACACATGATAGGAACGCCAGAGTACTATAACGAGCGCGTAGGTAAGCCACTTGAAGAAGAGGAATATGTAAGCGATAAAGCAATAGAGAACAAACTAGTTGTCATTAAGACAAAAGAGGAGGAAAGCGTATGATTTACCTTGATCTCCTCTGGACATTCTTCAAAATTGGTTTATTCACCATAGGTGGTGGCCAGGCCATGATCCCTATGATTATGACAAACGTTGTGAACAAGGGATGGATGGAATATGATGCATTAGTAGACTTCATTGCTATTAGTGAGAGCACTCCTGGACCATTTGCAATAAATATTGCAACATATTCAGGAATGGTGGCTGCACAAGGCGCTGGAGGAATTGGTGTTATAGGTGCCATGTGTGCAACACTAGGAGTTGTTTTACCATCTCTCATCATTATTATGCTTATAGTCAAGATATTTACCGAATTTATGAAGAAGAGAGCGGTAAAAGAAGTATTCTTGGGTGTGGGTTCTACTGTAACAGGTCTTTTAGCATCCGTTTGGCTTAGCTTATTTTTGACTCTTATTTTTGGTATCAGCATAGCGAATTATCAAGTAGTTGGAACATTCACACCAGACTGGCTTAGCTTAATTTTATTTGCAGTAGTTTTGCCTATTTCTTTCATAAAGATTAAAGGCAAAAAGTTCCCGCCAATACTAATAGTTGTTGTGTCGGCATTGCTTGGATTACTAGTATTTGGCCTGTGTGATCATTTCGGATTTGCTATATAAATTGTTTTGAAAGCCTTCACAATCTGTGAAGGCTTTTTATTTTTTCTAATTTGGGTATTTACATTGCTATTTTAATAAACTATAATAATTATGTTGATTATTTCAACACGCGCATAAGCGATTTGCTCGTAATGAGCAAGGGGAGAAAATTATGGCCAAAAAACAAAAAGAAGTAGTTCTTGATGAAAATGGTAGAGCACCTCTAAAATTAGACTACGGTCAGACTTTTAAAGTAGGTTTTGCTTTTGCTATTATTATGATTTTCTGGACAGCATACGACTTCGTCGTACCGCTCCTTCTAGAAAACGCATATGGTTTGCCAAGTTGGGCAAGAGGTCTCATCATGGGTCTCGATAACTTGCTGTCACTCTTCATGTTGCCAATATTTGGTAAATTATCAGATAAGTCACATGGCAAGATTGCTAAGAAGTTTGGTAGACGTACTCCATTCATTGTTATAGGTACAGTAGCATCTGTGCTCCTCATGGTGTTTGTACCAGTTGCAACTTTGGGTCAACAAAAGGCAGCTGATAAAACATTAAACGACCATCTTGAAACGGAGTTCTATCCAAACAGCGAAACTTATTTCGCAAGTTGGTATGATGCTGCAGCAAATGGCGAACAAGTTAACGGCGAATCAGCTGCAAACTTCTGCGATTTGCAATATTTGAGACAAAACACCGATAAATTCAATGGCAAGACAGAAAGGGAATTCTTCATCGGCCTTTCAAAAGCATTGACTCCAGAATATGAGAAGATGACATCTAAGAAAGCCGTTCTCAATATGCTTGGAGCGACAACATATTATTACGATGGCAACGTAGTTGAAGATCTCAATGCTATATGTCCAGACACAGGTGTTACCTATCAAGAAATGGTTGATACAAATGCTAACTACAAAGCATTTGCGGCAAATGGTGTTGAAAACTACAAGTCAGACTATATCTTTGAACATCAAACAAGAACAAAACAAGGTATAACAAGCCTTGCAATTTACATGGTAATATTGCTCCTTGTTCTTATCGCAATGACGACATTTAGAAGTCCAGCTGTTGCACTTATGCCAGACGTTACACCAAAGCCACTTCGTTCACAAGGCAACGCAATCATCAATCTTTGCGGTGGTGTCGGCGGTGCAATTGCATTCTTGATTTATACGATAGCGCTCTTTAAACCATCTATTAACACTTACGTTATCATATTTGCTGCGGTAGGCGCAGGCATGTTATTGTTGCTTGCTGGCTTCCTTGCATTTGTGCGTGAACGTAAGATGGTTGCAAGATGTCAAGAGATTTGTAAAGAATATGGCATTGATGACTTTGCAGAAGGCGAGAGCGAACATGCAGAGAAATTTGCAGAAGAACTTATTGAAGAAGGTGAAGATAAGCCAGTTGTTGAAGATGCAGAACACGCAGATTTCAATTTGGATGGCACTCCAAATGGCGAAGCTGCACCTATGGTGGATGAACTTCCAGAACATGTTCAATTTGCAAAGGATGTTGTGGAGAACTCCAAACAAAAACGTCCAACTCCAAAAGAATGGTGGAATGGAAAGACAAAAGAAGAAAGATCCAAACTCGTATCCTTCTGGCTCATCCTTGCATCAATATTCATGTGGTTCATGGGTTACAATGCTGTTTCATCTAACTTGTCTGTTTACACAACGAAAGGCCTTAACCTTTCAGCAGGTATAGCATCTATTATTTCAGGTGTTTCAATGGGCGTCAGTGCTATAGCATTTATTCCTGTTGGATATCTTGCAGCAAAGATTGGTAGAAAGAAATCAATTATGATTGGTTATGCACTTGCTGTAGTATCATTCGTTCTTATTTGCTTCGCAATTATGCAAGGACAAGCACCAATCTTAAAGACAGTTTTGTTCGCAGCATTCTACCTTATCTCAGGCTTCGGTCTTATCATTGCAAACGTTAATACATTCCCAATGGTTACAGAGTTGTCTACAGCAGAAACTGTTGGTGCATATACAGGCTACTACTATGTTGCAACAATGTCTGCTCAAGCGATTACTCCATTTATCGCAGGTCTTGTCATGGACTATGTCCAAGACAAATATCTCTTCTTGTACAGCGCAGCATGTATTGTTATAGCTATTGTTCTTATGGCTCTTGTTAAACATGGAGATAGCGCAGTTCTTGCAAAAGGCAGAAAGTTGACAAAAGAAGAGAAGCGTCAAATTAGACTTGATTCTATGGATTCTGCAGACTAATAATTTATAATTAAGCAGTATTAAAGCACTCTCGTTGAGAGTGCTTTTTTATTGACAGTAGTATATTCAAGTGTTAATATTTGTGTATGAGTTTTTTCGTTATATTTTTAATAACAATACTCGATGAGATTTCGCTAGCATACCTGTTAAAGAAAAGGTTTGGGCAAATTGCAGCTGTCGTCAACATGGCGATCATCTTTTTGTTATATTTTACAGGCCTTTTCTTGCGTTTGGATGTTGGAATGTATCTTTTCTTTACGCTGTCCGCAATACTGGTTGCACTTTGCGTGGCACTTGCGATAAAAAGAAAAGATGGCAAAGGCATCTTAGATGTCGTTTTAAACCCGTTATTCATAGTTTATTTATGTTTGGGCATAGTTGTTGGTATTGCATTACTATTTAAACTTTCTCACGATTATGACGAAATGACGCACTGGGCGCTTGTTGTTAAAAACATGCATACATATAACAACTTCGGTAACATTGGTGATACTACGACCATGTTTAACCGTTATGTACCAGCCGTCGGTGTTTTCATGTATGCATTCCAGTTCTTGAATAAGACTTTTGTTAATGGCAATCTTTATGCTGCATTTGATATTTTGCTTATATCATTAATACTTCCATTACCAGAAAGATTTGGCAAAGAAAAACCAGTAGCGTTTTGGGTTTCACTTGTTGCTCCATTGGTGTTAGTGTCTTTCTTCAAATACAATATTTATTTCAACTTAAGGATAGATGCTTTAATTGGAATAATGGGCGCATATATCTATTTCACATATTTTGTAGATAGGGGTAAAGTTAATGGTTTTACCATTATATCCATGTCGCTTGGTTTATTTGTCGTAATACTCTCCAAGTCCGTAGGACTTGCACTAGCTGTCATAGCATTAGTCCTTGTTGCTTTAGATATTTTACTTAGGGGTAGAGAGAGTCTTAAAAACTTCTTCAAAAACAAATGGAATCTACTTTGGCTTTTGTTGCCAGTGGCAATGATTATATATGCTAAAGTATCCTGGAATCTTTATTGTGACATTAATCATGCGAGAGCAGGGTGGGATGCATCTGAGCTCACAATGCCAGCGCTATGGCAATATATTGTAAATCCAAACGAATTCCAATCTGCAGTAAATGATATATTCTGGCGCAAGTTCTTTATTGGTAAAATCAATTGGTATGCCGGATCTTTGCAACAGCCATTTATTCTTGTGTTCTTGTTGTACACAATTCTGATGGTTGTGATGATACTAAAGAAACAAAAAGCGTTTGGAATCGGCATGTATATAGCGACAATTCTTGTCTTGTTCATATATGCAGTTTCAAATCTAATACTTTATATCTTCAGCTTCTCTTATGAAGAATCTTTACGCCTTGCTTCTTGGCCAAGATATTACAATACAGCGCTCACAATGATGGCGCTCGTTTGGATAGCCATTTTGTCTGAAGTATTATTGGAAAACGTAAAGGTAGAAGAAACGGTATGTAAGCGCCTGTGGGTTAGTTTTGCGGCCTTGTTCAGCGTCTTCTGCATCGTTATCCCTTCCGTGTTCTGTGGCTTCTTTAAAAAAGACACAAAGAAAACTACAGCAAAATTTGAAAACTGGATAGCTGTGCTATCCACATTAAAAGATACAGACAATGTTTATTATGTTGCCACTGAAGATCTAGATGATTATTTCCTTGCAAGATATCTTGCCACGCCAACAAGGTGTAGCGGATGGAAAGAAGGCGGAAGCTATGCAGAGGGTAGAAGTGGCTGGATTTATACCGGTGATCCATTCTCGTTTGATATGACAATGGAAGAGTTGGCCACGGCATTAGAAACATATGACTATTTCTTTTTAGATAAAGTTTCAGATGAGTTTGTTGCTAAGTATGGTTCACTCTTTGACGGAGAAGTTAAAGAACAAGTTCTTTATATAGTGGGTCACACACACGAAGTTAAATTAATTGAAAAATAGAAAGCATAAAAAAACAATGTTGCAAATGCAACATTGTTTAATTTTTTAAACACGGTGATAAGATTTATCTTTGGTCGTCTGGGTCATCTGGGTTTTCATCATCTACAGCAATTTCAACAAAGTCCTCATTCTTTTCTTCTTCATCGCCTTTTCTAATGGCTTTATAACGATACATTGTAGCTTTCCATGTGAAGTAGAGAGGAATTGCAAAGAAGATAACCCAACCTGGGTGCCATGCCTTAAGAACAAAGCCTAAAACAAGATATATGCCAACTGTTAGAATTGGGACGAGGATATCAAATAGCTTAGACCAGCTTGCACCTTTAATTGCAGCGACCAGCATATAGTATACAGGTATTGCTACAAATATTGCCCAGTATGGATGCCACATTCCTCCGAGACAACCTAGGCAAAGGTATATTGCCACTACGATAGGAGCAATAGGGACGAGAGCAAGAGATTTATGTATGATTGCTTCTGCCATCATATAATAAATTGGGATGATAAGGAAGACGAGCCAGCCTGGGTGCCACCAGCCACCAAGACAGCCTAGCAAAATAAATGTTACAACCACAAGAAGTGGGAGTGCATCATTTATCATCATAAGAGGCAACGGCGTTGACTTTCTAGCTTTTCTTTGTTCGTCTCCGAATTTTTGAATTTTTTCTTTTCCGCTTTTAAGTTTTTCAAAGAAGTCGCTCATATTTAGACCTCCTAAACAATTTATTGTTTAAAATGAGAGAACTAGCTTCTCCATGTGTTCAAGATATTTGTTTGCAAGAGCTGTAGCTTCTTCTAGGGAAGCCTTGCTTGTTGCTACATAGAATTTAAGTTTTGGCTCTGTGCCGCTTGGACGAACACAAATCCAATCACCATTTTCAAGATGAAGTTTAAGAGCATTTGTTTTAGGAAGAGTAATATCTTCAATATGACCATCTGCAAATGTTTGTTTACGGTCTACGAGGTCGCTTACGCTCAATACCTTTGTTCCTTCAATTTCTGTATACTTTGCTTTGCGCATTGCAAGCATGATGTTTCTCATTTTTTCCATGCCATCCAAGCCGCCAAATGTTACAGCTTTGGATTTTTCTACAAAGTATCCATATTTCTTAAACAAATCTTGCAATACATTATAGATGCGTTCGCCTTTAGATTCAAAGTAGCAAACCATTTCTGCAAACATCATTGATGCTACAACAGCATCTTTATCTCTTGCATGTGTTCCTACTAACGAACCATAGCTTTCTTCAAAGCCGAAGAGATAAACATATTCGCCAGATTTTTCCCAATCTGCAATCTTTTCGCCGATAAACTTGAAGCCAGTAAGAACATCGAAAGTTGTTACACCATAAGAGTCTGCAAGTTTACGTGCCATTTCGGTAGTGACTATTGTTTTAACGATAGCGCCATTCTTTGGGAGTACTCCATCTTCCTTTTTGCGGAGAAGGATGTAGTTTGCAAGAAGTACGCCGATTTGGTTACCATTAAGGAGAACGAATTCGCCTTCATTGTTTCTAACTGCGATACCCATACGATCGCTATCTGGGTCTGTGCCGATAACGATGTCGCTGCCAATCTTGTTCGCAAGCTCAACACCCATCTTAAGAGTATCTGCTTCTTCTGGGTTTGGAACGCGTACAGTTGAGAATTCTGTATCTGGTTTTGCTTGTTCTTCAACTACATTAACTGTTATGCCCATTCTACCAAGAATTGTTGTGACAGGCATATAACCACTTCCATGAATTGGAGTATAAACAATTTTTATTCCTTTGCCATATTTCTTAACAGCATCAGGAGAGAGAGAAAGTTTCTCAATTGCTTCAAAATATGCATTATCTACAGACTTACCAATAACAGTAATATGATCATCAAGTTTTTCATTATCCATGCCCTTGATGCACTTTGCGCAAACCTTAACATCTGCTTCTTTAACACCAAAATAAGGGGTTTTTGCAATGAATTCGACTACTTTATCTGTCGATTCTGGCGACATCTGTGCTCCATCATCACCGTAAACCTTGTATCCATTATAGATCTTTGGGTTGTGTGATGCTGTTATCATAACAGCTGCAATTGCGCCAAGATGACGGATTGCAAATGAGCACATTGGAACTGGACGGACATCTTCAAACAGGAATGAGTTGACGCCATTTGCAGACAATACTTTTGCAACTCTTATTGCAAATTCACTTGAGAAACGACGTGTATCATAAGAGATAACAACGCCACGTTTTTTAGCTTCTTCTCCAAGTGTACAAATGTAATCTGCAAGACCTTTTGTTGCGCGTTTAACTGTCCATACATTCATACGGTTTGTACCTAAATCAAGTACACCACGCATACCAGCTGTACCAAATTCAAGTGGCCCAAAGAACATTTCCTTTTTCTCGCCTTCATTTAGTTCTTGGAGGCGTGCTTTGTCTTCAGCGGTAAGTTCATCTGAATTCAACCACTCATTGAAACTTTCTTGATAAGTCATAATATTCTCCCAAAAATTTGATACATCTATTATAAACTTTTTGTCTATCTAAGTCAATATTGCATTTTGTTTTAGTTTTTATTGAAAACTAATAAATGCTTTGCTATAATGCAACTAGTTATGATTCCTTTTGCAATTA
>DBVO01000017.1:2130-2459 GCA_002308215.1 Christensenella sp. UBA1262 | reverse complement strand
GTAAAACACCTAAGTAGTGTTGATTCCACTAATGACTACATTAAAACTCTTTCAAACGATGAATTGAAAGAGGGTTTGGTCGTTGTTGCGGACCAACAAACAGGAGGGAAAGGAAGACTTGGCAGAAAGTTTTTCTCTCCTAAAGGTGGATTGTACTTTAGCATTTTGCTAAAACCATCAAAAAAAGAAGTATTAGATAAGCTCACTTTAATTGCCGCCGTGGCCACAGTAGATGCTATAAAAGAAACTTGCAAAGATGATGCAAATATAAAATGGATTAATGATATTTATATTTTGGGAAAGAAATGCTGTGGCATTCTTGCCGAGAC
>DBVO01000017.1:1867-2123 GCA_002308215.1 Christensenella sp. UBA1262 | reverse complement strand
TAGGGATTGGTGTCAATATTGGTAACGCGAGCATCGACGAAAGCGTAAACGATATAGCTTGTGGCGTTACAAAACAAGGGAACAATACAAGATGGGAACTTCTTTTATCCATCCTTTCCAACTTCAAAGAATTGTATTCAAATTTTGAAAACGACAAGATAGTTGCTGATTATAAAAACAGATGTTCTACCATAGGCAAAAACATAAAAGTTTTTGAAAATAACGGGAATGAGTACATTGCACAGGCCACCGACAT
>DBVO01000017.1:0-1831 GCA_002308215.1 Christensenella sp. UBA1262 | reverse complement strand
CCATGTTTTAGATAGTGGAGAAGTTAAGATTTTAGGTTAGTTTTAGGCCCATTAAAGAAAAAATAAGATAGTTAGGGCCAATTTCTTCTTGAAAATAATATTCTACTATGTTATATTTTTAATATAAGCTCGAAGGAGTGTGTTATGGCATACGACAAAGAAGGTGTCCAAGCATTAGTTTGTGCACTTGAAGATGTTAGAAACTCAAATTTAATTTTTGTTGACAAAAAATTAAGAAGCGTGCTCAAATGCCTCGCATATTATGAGGAATTCCGCGCGGTATTAGAATTTTGTAACAAAGGTTTTGACTACGAGTCAGAAAAGCGTAAAGCGCTTACAACACTTGGAGACAGCAATATTTTGCGTCTTCCAAAGAACCAAAAGAATTTGGTAGCGCTTGTTGCAAATATGCTCGTAGAGTTTGATGCAGGTATTATGGATGTGCTGTCTTTTTCAACAGCATTTTTCCCAGCAGAAAATAAGCAAGAGAGTTTTGACATGCTTTGTGTAAAATTGCTCGAACCATTTAAGTTGGCAATCGTTAACTTTGTAGTAGAGGGCATTAAAGAAGAGGCTCCAGAAATATCACACCAAGTTGAGTTTGCTCCTTCTGGACTTATGGCACAAGTAGAATACTTGCTTGTTAATATGGCAAAAGCAGTTCAAGCTGCTCAAATTGAGGATGATCTTCGCCGCGAACTTTCCGTTATGCTCGAAGGTTTTTCCGTTGCGCTTGATTCTCGCGATTCTCTTATGATTAAGGCAATTTGGATTGGACTTCGTCGCGCTCTTGCAGATGAGAAACTTTGCCTTAATGAAATTGAGAAGGTAGATGAGTCTTTGCGCCTCTATCTCGTGAGTAGATAAATTTGATTTTATATAAGAGGGAAACAATGAAAAAATTAAGTTTTAAGTCCATTTTAATTTTGGCACTAGTTGTTGTTTTGTCACTCTCAATTGTTCTAGTTTCTTGCAACAGCAAGAAAAATGACACACCAGCACCTAATACGCCATCAGGGCCACCGGCACCAGCTCCAGTTGTAGACCCAGATCCAGGCGATGGCACACCAGAACATGACAAAGCAATTATTTACGTAACGGCTTTATTTGGTGGCGGACTTTACAATGAAGCCACAAATGAACCTGTTTGGGATCCATTCTATACAGAATTTAGTCTTTATGATCATTGGGTTCCAGATTCTCCAACAATCTATGATTTTGGTGGTGTTCTTGGAGAATTCTCAGACGAGATGGGTGATGCATTCTCTATGATTATGGATGCACTCTCATACGAAGAGGGAACACTCCTTTATGATTTGTCTTTAGATGAAGATGGTAATGGCCTCAATCCAAACGTAGTTCCAGCAAACAACAAACCAGTTGATATGGACGGAGATCGTTTGCATTGCTATTATGGCGCAGTTGCAATTTACAAGCAATTTATTCTTAACACAAGAGCACAATTTGGGGATGAATATGATTGCATCATGTTCAACCAAGATTGGCGTAAGAGCCCAGGTGACTCAGGCAAAGTTCTTGAAGATTTCATAAATGAAAAAGGATATGAAAAGGTAATTTTCATGTCACATAGTATGGGCGGCCCAGTTGTTAACAGCTATCTTGCAAGAAGCCAAGCAAATAGAGATAAAGTAGAACTTTATCTTGCATTCGCTCCAGCAACTCTCGGTTCATTTGACGCTTATGGTGCAATGACATGTCCAAAAGCATATTTGACAGAGTTCCTTAAGACATTTGGTTTCAATCTTGATGAAATGCTCGCAGATGGCGGCCTTGTAGCAGGCGTTGTAAAGAATGTTCTTGATAAGATCGG
>DBVO01000025.1:5946-6071 GCA_002308215.1 Christensenella sp. UBA1262 | reverse complement strand
TTTGGAGCTGTTTGTCCAAGAGCACAGAGTGAATCTGCTTTGATATTTTCAGCAAGAGCATTAAGTTTATCAAGATCTTCAAGTGTTGCTGTGCCATCAGTAATCTTTGTGAGCATTTCAAGCAT
>DBVO01000025.1:5715-5837 GCA_002308215.1 Christensenella sp. UBA1262 | reverse complement strand
TCTTCGTCCATAACGATAGCACCACCGGAGCCCATCATTGATCCCTTAGCAACAAGGTTATCATAGTCAATTGCAGCGTCAAGATCATCTGCTGTCAAGCATCCGCCTGATGGACCACCAGT
>DBVO01000025.1:5450-5597 GCA_002308215.1 Christensenella sp. UBA1262 | reverse complement strand
GCAAAGACCTTTGTGCCCTTTGATCTTTCTGTACCATATTTAGCGAATTCGCCAAAGCCTTCTCTAAGGATAAATGGTACGCAAGCAAGTGTTTCAACGTTATTAACGATTGTTGGGCAATCCCACAAACCTTTAACTGCTGGGAAT
>DBVO01000025.1:526-5379 GCA_002308215.1 Christensenella sp. UBA1262 | reverse complement strand
ACGAATGCGCCTGCGCCGAGTCTCAAGTGGCATCTAAATGAGAAGCCGGATCCGAGGATGTTATCACCAAGGAGTCCTCTTTCTTCTGCCATCTTAATTGCATTAAGCAAACGTGCAACTGCTACTGGGTACTCTGCTCTAACATAGAAGTAACCATTCTTTGCGCCGATTGCATAACCAGCAATCATCATACCTTCAATAACTGCGAGTGGGTTACCTTCGAGGATAGCTTCATCCATGAATGCACCTGGGTCGCCTTCGTCACCATTGCAGACTACATATTTCTCACCATCTGGTTGAGCAAATGCAAATTGCCATTTTCTACCAGTTGGGAAGCCACCGCCGCCACGGCCACGGAGTCCTGAATTGAGAACTTCGTTAATGACTTCTTGTCTGTCCATCTTAAGAGCACGAGCAAGACCTTGGAATGCGCCACGAGCAAGTGCTTCTTCAAAGTTTTCTGGGTCAATGCTGCCAACTGCATGAAGTGCAATGTGAACTTGTTTCTTATAGAATGGGATATCGTCTTGTTTACGAATCTTTTCTTTTGTTACAGGATCTACATAAAGGAGACGCTCAACAATCTTACCGCCCTTAATGTCACTTTCAAGGATTTCTTCAACATCTTCAACTTTGAGCATTCTATAAAGAGTCTCTTCTGGGAAGATTTTGATGAATGGGCCTTGTGAGCACATACCGAAGCAACCAACTTGATTGATGTCAACCTTGTCTTGCAAGCCTTTTGCTGCGATGAGTCTTACGAATTCTTCTCTAATTGCATTAGAGTTTGTAGACAAACAACCTGTGCCTCCGCAAATGATGATGTGTCTCTTTCCATCTGCGCCTGCAAACTTAGCATCAAGACATGCTGTGCATTCTTTACATTTGTTTTGGAGTTCTTCAAAATTCTTAATCATTTGTTTGCCTCCTTTTTATACTCGTCGATAATGCCAGGAACAGCACTTACTGCAACCTTTGGATAAACCTTACCGTTGATCTTAATTGCAGGAGAAATTGCACATGCGCCAATGCAACGGAGTGCATCAAGTGTAAACAAACCATCTTCAGTTGTCTCACCTGGATGAATTCCGAGGATTTCAGAGAACTTATCGATAACTTGTTGTGCACCCTTAACATAGCATGCGGTACCTAAGCAACAACCGATAACGTATTTTCCCTTTGGTTTCAAAGAGAAGAATGAGTAGAAAGTAACAACGCCGTAGATTTCTGCAACGGAAATACCCGTCTTCTCAGAAACGATTTCTTGAACGTCAAGAGGAATATAGCCATATTCCTTTTGAATATCACTCAAAATCATCATAAGCGGTGTCTTTTCACCTGCATACTTGTCGCAAATCTCATTGATTCGCTTGACAGCTGCTTCGCTTAATTGAGCCATAATTAGCCCCTCCTTTGTTGATATTTTTTATTAATGATAAAATTATAAATTAAAGAAATAGCAAAGTCAATATTTTATTTTTAATTTCAAGGCCAAAAATGCCATTTTTATCGCTTTTTTATCCTATTCTTTTAAAAAGACGTCAAACATGAAATTTTTGTCATATTTTATAACCAAATTTTGGCATAAAATTAAAAAAAAACACAGGCATTTATCGTCTGTGTTTTCTGCTGTTTAAAACTGCTATTCTAATCGATTATATTATGCGTTTTCAGCATTCTAACGCGGTTAATTTTATTTTGTACTCTCTGCAAACGTTTGAGGCATTCTGCGTTTATGAGCAGTACTCTTATATGCTTTTTCTATCTTTGCTTTTACTTCTGGATCTACTTCTTTTCCACGCACATATTTATCTACATCAGCATAGCTAATTCCTAGTTCTTGTTCATCCGTTTGACCCGGATAAAGACCTGCAGATGGAGCTTTATTTACAATGTTCGCTGGAGCATTCAAATAGCGCAAACAAGCATATACTTCTTCAACATTTAAATCGGAAATTGGATTAAAGTCATATGCCCCATCTCCCCATTTTGTAAAGTATCCAAGAGTTGCTTCATCCAAGTTACCTGTACCTGCTACAAGATACCCTCTTGCTTGTCCAAGTGCATAAAGCGTTGTCATGCGAAGTCTTGGGTTAATGTTTACACCTGCCATCTTGATGCTATGTTCGCCTGCGTTGTCTTTTGTGAAATTATCACCAAGAGCATCAATGAAATCTTCTTTAACTTTAGTTAAGTCTACGACAACTTGAGGGATATCAAAGCGTTCACCTGCTGCATAAGCATCTTCCATATCACTTCCATAATTCTGTGATGATTGGCATGGCATAATAACACCCAGAACATTCTTTGTAGCTAAACGGCACAATGCACCAACAAGTGTGCAATCTTTGCCACCGCTATTTCCATAAATTATGCCTTTAGCACCAGAAGATACAAGCAAACTTTTGATCCACTCTACTCTTTCTTCAATGGTTTTTTCAATATTCATTTTGGCACCACCTAAAATTATCTAATTCCATTATAATTATTTTAAAAATAATTACAAGCCAAAAGTTAAATTTCTCAATAAAAACAGCAAAAATTGCGAATTTTTAATGATTTTTTGTTGAAAACCTCAAAATTTTGGCATTTTTTTGAGAAAATCTTTGAAAAAACGCTATTTTTTTATGTTTTGGGTATTGAAATTGATATTTATAAGTTATATAATATTATCAACCAAAATTAAAACTCATTAAAGGAGAAAATTTATGAGAAAAGCATTTATTTGTCCAACAAAGTATGTCCAAGGCGAAGATGAACTTCTTAACCTCGGCTATTTCGTCAAAACCTTCGGTAAGAAGGCACTCCTCATTGGTGACCCATTTGCACTCGGTCTTGTGAAGGATAAACTCGAAGCAACACAAAAGAAATATGGTGTTGAATTCGTTCAAAGCAATGATTTCAAAGGTGAATGCTCAAGAAACGTTGTAAAGAAACTCCAAGATTTTGCAAAAGCCAATAAGTGCGCTTGCACAATCGGTCTTGGCGGTGGTAAAGCTATCGACACATCAAAGTGCGTCGCAGCTGGCAACCCACTTATCATCTGCCCAACAATTGCAGCTACAGATGCTCCAACATCCCACTCTGCAGTTCTCTACACAGACGATCACGAATTTGACGATTATGCATATTTCCGTCAAAACCCAAGTGTAGTCCTTATCGACCTTAATGTTATCGCAAATGCTCCATCACGCTTCCTCGTTTCTGGTATGGGTGACGCACTCTCCACATACTTCGAAGCAAGAGCAAACGTTCAATCTGTTTCAAACGTCAACGCAGGTCTTCCATGCGGCGCAGACAGAAAGAAAGGCACACTCCTTGGTTATGGCACATACACAGCAGCAGCTCTTGCAGAACTCTGCTATCGTAACCTTATTTCAGATGGTGCAAAAGCAAAAGCAGCTTGCGATGAAAACGTCGTAACACCAGCATTTGAAAAGATTGTTGAAACAAACATCCTCCTCTCTGGTCTCGGCTTTGAATCTGGCGGTCTTGCAGCAGCACACGCAATCCATGATGGTTTAACAGTTGTTCATGAAATTCATGCATGCCGTTTCCATGGTGAAATCGTTGCATTTGGTACTCTCTGCCAACTCGTTCTTGAAAACAGCCCAGAAGAAGAACTCTACGAAGTTCTCGACTTCTGCGACAGAGTTGGTCTTCCAGTTTGCCTCCGCGACCTCATGACAGATGTTAGAGCAGGCAAAGTCCTCCGTGACTCCTTGACCGACGAAGAACTCAGAGCAGTTGCTGAAAAGACTTGCATCCCAGAAGAGTCAATTCACAACATGCCATTCCCTGTAACACCAGATATGGTTGTTGCAGCAATCAAAACAGCAGATAGACTTGGCCGCGAATTCAAATACGGTCTTGATGACTAATTAAAAAAATATGATGCTCTCCCCTTTGGGGAGAGTATCTTAAATTTTTGAGAGTCTACACTCTCGCATAAGGAGAAATATTATGAAAAAAATAATGAACACACCTGAATCTTTCGTGTACGATATGTGTCATGGCCTCGCAGCCGCACATCCTGAACTCGAGTTCGTCGAGAAATTCAAAATCGTCAAGAAAGTAGACATCAACGAAGACAAGGTTTCTCTTATCTCCGGTGGTGGTTCTGGTCACGAACCTGCACATGCTGGTTTCGTTGGAAAAGGCATGCTCGATGCAGCAGTTTGCGGTGACGTATTCGCATCCCCTTCTCAAGTTCAAGTTTACAATTCTATTAAGAAATGTGCTACAGACAAGGGCGTTCTTCTCATCATCAAAAACTACTCTGGCGACTGCATGAACTTCAACAACGCAATGAGCGATGCTCAAGAAGATGGCATCAAAGTTGACGCAGTTTATGTAAACGATGATATCGCAGTTAAAGACTCACTCTATACAGTTGGTCGTCGTGGTGTTGCAGGTACAGTCCTCGTACATAAGTGCGCAGGTGCTGCAGCAGAACAAGGCAAAGAACTTGAAGAAGTTAAGAGAGTTGCAAACAAAGTTATCGAAAACGTTCGTTCCTTTGGTTTCGCATTCACATCATGCACAGTTCCAGCAGCTGGTCACCCAACATTTGAAATTGGCGACGATGAAATGGAATTTGGTGTAGGTATCCATGGTGAACCAGGTCGTTTCCGTGAAAAGATTGATTATTCTAAGGGAACATTCAGTGATGATCTCTCCAGAAGAATCGTTACAGACCTTGAAGAAGACCTTAAGCTCAAGAAAGGCGAAGAAGTTGTTCTTCTCATCAATGGTTTCGGTGGCACTCCACTTCAAGAACTCTATATCCTCAACAATTCTGTTACTAAAGCACTCAATGCTGATGAAATCAAGATTCACCGCACAATCGTTGG
>DBVO01000025.1:0-493 GCA_002308215.1 Christensenella sp. UBA1262 | reverse complement strand
AAGCTCTCGTTGACTACCCTGTTGCAACTCCTGCTCTTACATGGGGTGCAGCAATGGATGCAAATGCAGAAGCAGCTGTAGAAGCAATTAAGGCAATCCAAAAGGCTCTCGGCTATGCTCCAGCACCAGCAGATGCTCCAAAGAAAGTAAAGAAAGCTGCAAAAGCTGAAGAAGAAGATGCAAACGCAGTTTATGAAGTAGAAGGCAAACCAGAAGTTGGCGAAAAGATCAACACTGCAGCATTTGTTCAAATCGTTGAAAAGATGGCAGATGTCATCATCGAAAACGAAGTTCCATTCTGCGAAGCAGACCAAATGGGTGATGGCGACTTCGGTATGTCCATTGCAAAAGGCTTCAGACAATTGAAGGCAGATTGGAAGACAAGAAAGAAAGGCGACATCGGCGAATTCCTCGTAAGCTGCTCCGAAATTATTAAGGAGTACTGCGGTGGCGCATCTGGCCCAATCTGGGGTTCTGCATTCAAGTATGCTGG
>DBVO01000011.1:2262-3493 GCA_002308215.1 Christensenella sp. UBA1262 | reverse complement strand
CACCCTCAACGATGAAGAGCTCATTTATGCTTGCGTTTCTGCCTGAGCAAGATGCCAACTTCCCTACTAAGTTAAGACTGTTAAGTTTATTTTGTTGACGGCTAAGATCTTTTGCACGCTTTGTGGCTTCTCTTGTTTTAGCTGCGCCCATAGCTTTTGCGATAATCTTTTCCGCAGTTGCTTTATAACCACGTTGGAGTAAAAGCTCTGAGAGTTTTTCTACCACAAGGTTTTCAACCTTAGGTCTTACTTCTGGATTACCAAGTTTGCCTTTTGTTTGACCTTCGAATTGCACATTCTGCATTTTGACGGTTATAACTGCAACCATACCTTCTCTAAAGTCCTCTCCGAGAAGATTTGCTTGTTTTTCTTTCAAAATATTATTCTTTCTAGCATAGTCATTGAACACCCTAGTTACTGCGCTCTTAAAGCCCATTTCGTGGGTTCCGCCTTCTGCAGTTGGGATGTTATTGACATATGAATAAATGTTTTCTGTATAAGCTGTTGTATGCTGAATAGCTACTTCTACTTCAAAATGGTTGTCTTTTGCTTCAATATAGAGTGGCTTATCATAAAGGACTGCTCTGCCTTCGTTTAAATAGCATACGTAATCAGCTATACCACCCTTATAGCAGAACACATCGTGCTTATCCGTGCCTCCATCAAGTGGCATACGATTGTCATCTATAATAATTGTGACGCCTTTATTAAGATATGCTACATCGCGCATACGCTCGGCAATAACAGAGTAATCGAATTTTTCTTTTCCAAAGACTCTCTCATCTGGCTTAAATGTAACTGTTGTTCCAGTACCCTTTGCCTTGCCAATAACCTTAAGCGGATTTTTAACAATACCGCTTTTAATTTTCGTGCCAACTTGAGGTGACCAAAACTCTGTTCTATAAAGGTTCCCATCGCGTCTTACATCAACTGTAAGCCATTCTGAAAGAGCATTAGTAACAGATGCCCCAACGCCATGAAGACCGCCTGAAAACGTGTATTCACCATTATCAAACTTTGCACCAGCATGAAGTTGTGTGAAGACAACTTCAACACCACTAATTTTTAACTTTGGATGCTTATCAACTGGAACGCCTCTACCATTATCAGTGACGCGCGCTACGTTGTCATCAAGAAGCTCGATTTTGACATTATCGCCATAACCATTTGCTGCTTCGTCGATAGCATTATCGATAATTTCCCAAAGGATATGATGCATACCTTTACTGCC
>DBVO01000011.1:0-2248 GCA_002308215.1 Christensenella sp. UBA1262 | reverse complement strand
TACATACCAGGACGTTTTCTAACAGCATCTAGTCCTTCGAGAACTTTAATTTTCTCCGCACCGTATTCTTGTTTTGCCATTTTTTACCTTTTTGATATTTATTTTGCTACATTGATTTGCAACACATATACTCTACGCGTTAACTAGTACCAAATTTAGTACAATTATGCGTTCCCGCGCGTGCATATGCTTGCGATATATAAATATATATACTTTTAAAAAACTATAACAAAACAATTTTATCACAAGATATTGTTTTTTTCAACCTTTCAAAAGCACAATTTATAGTTTTTTTGTAAAAAAAATCGGCACCCGCAGGTGCCGAATAATTTGTTAATTTTNNAATAATTTGTTATTTTTTTATTAGCCAACAAACTCATTGAGTTTTTCCAAAAAGTCATTGTAAACGTCTTGGTTATTGATCTCGTTGAGGATTTCATGGCGTCCACCTTCATAGAGTGTAATGCTCAAATTCTCAACACCAAGTTTGTGGTATTGCTCATACAATTTTTCAACAAGTTTGCCATTGCCACCAACTGGATCATGGTCACCTGAGAAAAGTGCAATAGGTTTCTTGACATCAATCTTTGCAAGGTTTGCTTTCTTATAGCTTGCTTTTAAGCCATTGAGGAAGAACTTAAAGAATGCAATGGACATGACATAGCCGCACTCATCATCTGCAATATACTTTTCAACTTGCTTTCTGTCTCTTGAGAGCCAACCAAACTCACCTTCTGCTGCATATGGCTTGTTATATGCGCCAAATGTAAGGCCATCAAGTGCTTTACCTGACTTATCACCCTTTGGTGAGAATGCATATGCACAATTTGCTATGCAAGTACCAACTGAAAGGAGTAAGCCCTTTTGCATCGCAGAACCACAAAGGATTGCACCTACATGGTCTTTTGATTCTTCAATATATCTTTGGCCAACCATACTTCCATAGCTGTGTCCAAGATAAACAACAGGAAGTCCATACTTATCTTTGAGCATCTTAGTGATCTCAATTTCATCACGAACTGTATCGTTATAGATGTCGCCAGGATGATAACCTTTATTTCCTTTTGGAGAAAGTGGGCTTGTTGCTCCATGAGCACGATGATCATCTGCAAAAACGATAAAACCATTCTTATTCAAGAATTGAGCAAAATCATCATAGCGAGTTGCATGTTCTGCCATGCCGTGTGAGATTTGTACTACTGCTTTTGGACTTTCTACTTCATCCCAAAGGTAGCATTGCAAAACAGTACCATCAAAACTTTTGAATTGTTCATTTTTCATAATCATTCTCCCATATCGCATGTGCGATTTAATTTCAATATAGATTAATTTTATCACATACACTATTAAATTTCAAGATACAAAACAAATGTTTGCTAACATTTTTTTAGTATGTATTAGTCCTCGCATCGGCTATTAGCATTTAAAGTGTTGATAACAGTTATTAACATAATACGGTGTTAATCTGTATATATTTGCACAATAAACCAGTTATATTGCGAAATTGCATTAGCTTTACTCTTTGTGGTTTCTATTCAGTATTTCACGCGTTAAAAGAAATATTTCTCTTTATTGACATATTTATAATTTGGCTCTATAATATTTTTATGAGTAAAAAATCAAAAGAACAAGCTATTGAGCAAAAGGAACAACCATATTCTAATATGTTTGCAAGACGTATCGTCTTGCTTCTTGGGCTCGTAATAACAATCCTTGGATTTATCGCCGTATTGCTCGGCGTACTTGTCCTATTCGTTCCTGGATTTGATGTTTTCAAAGGTATTCGTCCTATTACTCAAATCACATATATTATGTCTGCGGGTATTGCTGCATCATTTGTAGGTGTCGTATTTGCAGTTGCTGGCGCTAACACAATGAAGGCTCTTGCTCGTCTTGCTTTCTTCCTTGGTACAGTATCATTTATCATAGGAGCAGCGCTTCTGATCATCTCCCTATTCTTCCAGACAATACTTCCTCTACCAGCGCTAGAACGTCTATCTCAGTAGGAACATAACAATGACGCATCACATGATGCGTTTTTTATTTGCATAAAAAAACTCTCGCCGAAGCGAGAGTTTTTATTTTGATTAGAAGGATTCAATTACTTTTTGAAAGACTTTTTAAGCTTGTCGCCAAGTTTGTTAAGGCCTTTGGAAAGTGACTCACCTGCTTTTTCAAGTTTGCCAGATAAGCTTCTTGGATTCTTGATGTTTGCTTGTGCTGCTGCAAGTCTTGCAATAGGAACTCT
>DBVO01000044.1:16031-16451 GCA_002308215.1 Christensenella sp. UBA1262 | reverse complement strand
GGTGGCCCAGATGGTGGCGATGGTGGAAATGGTGGCGATGTAGTATTTGTAGCTGATAGTTCTATAAATACTCTTATCGATTTTAAATTCCAAAAGTTTTATCGCGCAGAAAATGGTGGAGACGGTGAGGCNNAAGAATTGTACAGGTAAATCCGCTCCAGATTTAATTATAAAAGTACCTATGGGTACTGTTATTCGTGATACTGCAACAGGGAAAGTGGTTGCAGATCTTTACGATGATGGTGAAACGTTTGTTGCACTGAAAGGTGGTCGTGGTGGTAAAGGCAATAACCGTTTTGCGCATGCAAGACGTCAAGCACCAGATTTTTCCCAACTTGGTGAAGTTACAGAAGAGCATCAAGTTACACTTGAACTTAAAACAATCGCTGATGTAGGCCTTGTTGGCTTCCCAAATGTTGG
>DBVO01000044.1:4193-16000 GCA_002308215.1 Christensenella sp. UBA1262 | reverse complement strand
ATCATTTCACAACAATTAATCCAAATCTTGGTGTCGTGCAAATGTTTGACGATAGTTTTGTTATCGCAGATATACCAGGTTTAATTGAAGGCGCAAGTATGGGCGCTGGCCTTGGACATCATTTCCTTAGACATATAGAGCGTGTCCGTCTTATTGTACATATCGTAGATATAAGTGGTAGTGAAGGCAGAGATCCTCTTGATGATTACAATAAAATCAACAATGAACTTGCAACTTACAGCGAAAATCTCGCTAAAATCCCACAAATTGTCGTTGCGGGCAAGTCAGATTTGCTATTTGAGAAAGAAAAAGTTGCTGAATTTGAGAAGGCAATTGGTAAAAAGGTCTACCTTATTTCATCATTGACACATGAAGGTATAGATGAATTGCTTAAGGTAATGAAAGAAAAAGTGGAAGAATTGCCACCTCCAGCAAGAATTGAAAGAGATGAAGACTTTGAATTAGAAGAGAAGTCGGACCAAAAATTCACAATTACAAGACTTGACGATGGTACATTCTATGTTGATGGTGGTCTTGTAGACTTCTTAATTCAAAATGTAACAATCTCTTCCGAAGATAGTTTTGCTTTCTTCCAAAAGGTTTTAAAGGATAGAGGAGTTATCTCAGAGCTTAAAAAACGTGGCATGAAAGAAGGCGATATCGTCAGTATCGGCGATGTTGAATTTGAATGGGTTGAATAACAAATATTGGCCGTAGTATTTTAAAAAACTGTGATTTTTAGAGTAGTTTTATAAAAAATTGCTACTATTTACTTAAAAATGACTATTTTAATTACTTCGGCAATCAATTGAGATTTTACAATTGTCATATTGAAATTTTAGGACAATTATTGTATAATAACAGCATGAAAACAATCATTTTCGGTGGAGCATTTGCTCCTCCACACAAAGAACATATCGAGATGTGCAGAAGTGCAATTAAAGAGCTGGGAGCCGACAGACTAGTCGTTGTCCCAACTTTTCTTCCTGCGCATAAAACTGAACACTATCTTGATTTTGAGACTCGTGTTGAACTTTCTCGTATTGCTTTCAATGGTGTTGCAAGAGAAGTGATTGTTGATAAAATTGAAAAAGACCGTGGTAAAGATAATTATTCTGCTTACATTTTGCCTCTTCTAAAAGAAAAGTATGGAGAGATAGTTTATCTTATTGGATCTGATAGCCTTCAATACTTTGATAAGTGGAGAGAGCCACAGAATGTTGCTAAAGCTTGCAAAATTGCTGTTTGTACTCGTGAAGGATATGAATCTGCTGAAGATGTTATAAATAGTGTTGGTTCTAAGTACGGGAAAGAGAATTTCATCGCTCTTAAGTATGTTGGTAAGGATGTATCATCTTCGATGATAAGAACGAAACTTCTTCTTGGAGAGAATGCCGATGAACTAACAGATGAGATAAATGAATACGTTAAATCTCATGGATTATTTGATGATTATCGTGATATGGTCAATCAATTGAAGTCATATCAAAGTGATGAATTGTTTTTCCATAGTAAAAGTGTTGTGAAAAGAGCTATAGACTTTAACAATAAACACATTTTGTTACAAGATTATGATAAGGTTTTTTTAGCTGCGCTTCTTCACGATAATGCTAAACAAAGAAAGTCATTGGATGGGTTAGATGTACCAAAAGATGCCGTTGGAACGCCGGTTTTGCATCAATTCTTAGGTGCAGAGAAGGCACGACGCGACTTCGGAATCGAAGATGAAGATATTTTAAATGCAATTCGTTATCATACAACAGCTAAAGCAAACATGACAATGCTTGAGAAACTGATTTATACTGCAGACAGTTTGTCTGATGATAGAGATTATGATCCTATTCCAAGGCTTAGAGAGATTGCAATTAAGGATTTTGATGCTGGATTTAGGGCAATTCTCAAATTCACGTATGACAAAATTGTAGAACGTGGCACAGGAATGTATCCTCTGACAGAGGATGCCTACCAATATTACATTGTAGAAAACAACAAATAGGAGATAAATAATGGAACCAAAAGAACTCAAAAATGCAATTTGTGAATTACTTGACGAGCATAAAGCCGTAGACATCACAATTCTTAATGTTGAGCATTTGACAGTTATGACAGATTACTTTGTAATCTGCACAGCAAAGAGTAACAAACAAGTTAAAGCTCTTGCAGAGATGTTAGAGGAGAAACTTGAAGATCAAGGTGAAAAGCCAAACCATGAAGATGGACTTAGAGATGGCAAGTGGGCCGTTCTCGATTATGGTAGTGTAATTGTCCACATTTTCAATGATGAGACAAGAATGTTCTATTGCCTTGAAAAACTCTGGACAGATGGTAAGAACGTAGAAAAGTACGTACCAAAAGATTAATTTAAAACTTTGTTTTATTTGCACTTGACACAAAAATAGTAAAAGTGTACTATATAGTAGAACTTTGGGGCAAGGTGAAAATCCTTACTGGCGGTATAGTCCGCGAACCTTTTTAGGCCGAGTGGGTGAGACTCCCACACCAACGGTATAGTCCGGATGAAAAAAGTTCGACATTTCGCGCTCCAAAGTGAGGAGCGTTTTTTTATGGCTGAAACAAAATTATCTCTTAAACAAAAATGGTCTTCACTAGACAAAAAGAAAGTAGGAATTCATTCCGCTGCTTATTTAGCAAAAATGGCAATGCTTACAGCAATTTCATTTTTGTTATATCTTTATGTGAAATTTAAACTTCCTATCTTCCCAAGCTTTTTAGAAATTCAGATTTCTGAACTCCCAGCTCTGCTGGCTGGTTTTTCAATGGGGCCAATTAGTGGCTGTCTTGTTATTATTTTCAAGTGCCTCTTAAAATTCCCATTGTCATCTACAGCATATGTAGGGGAAGCTACAGATATTTTACTTGGTATAGCATTTGTTTTGCCTGCTGCACTTATTTATAAGTGCAAAAAGGATATTAAGCATGCATTCCTTGGACTTTTGATAGGCACTGTAGTATTGACAGGTGTGGCAATGCTTGTCAATAGATACATTTCAATTCCTTTCTATGTCAAGTTATACTTCCATGGCGATTTCCAAATAATCGTCAATATGTTGAGCCCACTTTACAAAAATATCAATGAGCAGAACTTCTATTTCTATTATTTGTTAGCTGGCGTATTGCCATTTAACATATTTAGATGTATAATAGTTGCTGGACTTACGTTTGTTTTATACAAACGTTTAAGCAAGATTTTGCATTGGAATGGCGAGAGCTTCAGAAAGAAAGATAAGGAATTGGTCAGTGGAACATATAATGTAAAAACCATTGCTGAAACTTATGATCTTGCTGAAAAACTTGCGGAGTCTTTGAAAGGAGGAGAAATCATTCTTCTTAACGGAGACCTTGGTGCAGGTAAGACTACATTTACAAAAGGACTCGCTGAAGCACTTGGTGTTCAAGAAGAAGTTACAAGTCCAACATTCACAATCATGAATGTTTATACCAGTGGAAGAATCAAACTTAACCACCTAGACATGTATCGTGTAGAGAGTTCAGATGAATTATTTGAACTCGGCATTTCAGAAAGTGTTGGTGAAGACGATGCAGTAACTGTTATAGAGTGGAATAAATTTGAAGATCTTGAAGGTAATATTATATCTATAGATATAACTGCTCTTGGAGAGAACGAAAGAGAGTTTGTTGTTACAATAAACAAACCACAAGTAGAACCAGTTGAAGAACCTCAAGAAAGTGATGGTGAACAAGAATAGTATGAAAGCAATTCTTATAGACACAACTTCATCAAAATTAGGTGTAGCACTTATAGATGGTAAGAGTGTGTTTTCCTCATTACAAGAAGTAGGAAAGTCTGGTCATTCTACTGTGCTTATGCCAGTTATAGATACGCTTCTTAAAGAGAACAAAGTGTCCATTGATGACATAGACACAATTGGTGTGGTTGTTGGCCCAGGATCATTTACTGGTATTAGAATAGGCGTTGCTACAGCAACGGCACTTGCTTTTTCATTGAATGCAAAAAGAATTGCAATAACAGCATTTGAACTTCTTGCTTATAATAGAGAAAAAGCCATTGTCGCAGTAGATGCTGGACATGGAAATCTCTATGTAGCAAACTGTGAAAATGGTGAAGTAAAGTCTACAGACTTTATAGATGGTGAAGAAGCTAAAAAAGTAGATCGTAGTCAATTTGACTTCGACCCATCAGGCGATTACGTTGAAACATTGGTCGCTATAGCATCAAAGAAAGTTCAAAACAAAGATTATGTTAGTGTGTTTGAGCCATACTATATGAGAAAATCACAAGCTGAGCGAGAAAAAGGATTATGAGATTTGACCGCTTAGAGTTTAAACACCTCAGCCAAATGGCTGCAATAGAGCGTGAAGCATTTGAAATGCCGTGGACGGAGTCTATGTTCATCCCAGAAGTAGAAGACCCGTCTGCTTATTATGTTGTTGGCGTTCGTGGTGAAGAAGTGATTTGCTATGGTGGATTTCATAAAGTGCTTGATGAAGCACATATTACCAATATTGCTGTGAAAAGTACTGAAAGAGGGAAAGGCATAGGTAAATTTTTGATGTCTGAGCTCATTGCTCGTGCAAAAATGGCTGATATCACTAGAATGACTCTCGAAGTAAGAGATAACAATATTCCGGCAATCAAACTGTATGAAAACTTTGGATTTAAGGTCGAGGGTGTAAGGAAAAAGTACTATGATAACAAGTACGATGCCTTAATTATGTGGTTGACCATTTGAACGGAAAAATTAATTTTTTGAAATAATATATTCGCCTTCAATTATAATTGAATCTTTTTGAGAGACAGGAATGTAAATTTTGATTTGTCTCTCAATTTTATTTTCGTCAAACATAAAGAAGAGAAGCTTTTCTAAAACACCATCGAGTTCTGGTTTTTGACCTTCTGAAATTGTAATGACTCGATTGGCTTGTGTAACGTTAATTTGTTTTACATATTTTTCAAAACCATTGATAACAACAAAGCTTTGCTTTGAAGGATCATCGGTGTAGACTATAACGGCATTTTTTTCATCCAAGTCAATAACTATTTTGTTAGAATCTTCGACACCGCCAGCATTATATTTGTACTCGCGAAATGCTACATCTGCATAGTATTCATGACTTGCCATGTATGGTGAAATAGCATTGACCCATTTGTCTCTATTTATGCATCCAAGTGCTGCTGAAACAATAGAACAAACAGCTGCAATAAGAAGAACAATGAGAGCAACATTTTGAAGAGTGATGTAATCCTTAAATGTTTTTTCATTAGGATCTTTTTTAGCGTTTGGAACTAGTTCGCCTTTTTGCTTTTTATAATATTTGCCATAGGCAAAAAATCCATGAAGTGAGAGAAGACCAAGTCCAACACTAATACCACTTGCTGCGAATACAATCATGAAAACCATAGCTGAGTTTAGAGCAACAACTAAGATGATTGAATACATCAAAAACAGTAGTCCACCTAAGAATAGAACTACTGCGAGCGTCATTAGAAGGAAAAACGGCAATGGAAGGAGTTTTTCTTTGAAATTATTCCATTTTGCATTCTCGATTTGCTTCATATGCCAAATTATAAATGCATTGACAAACAATGTCAAATGCTAAATGCAAGCAATTATTGCTTGATTCTCTCAAAAAACACACATTTTTGGGTTTTGGTATTTACAAATCGCCTTAGTTAGTGTAAAATATTTTTATTAAATTAATTCGTAAGGGGGAACTTATGAATATCAAAAATTTTTCAGTTGAACTTGAATATAAACTAGACGGGAAGCTTAAGAGTTTGTCTCTTGAAGCCGATGAAGTCATTAAAGGCTATGAAGATGCTGACTTAGCTCTTAAGTGCTATCCTGATGATAGCCAAGCAACTCATTCTTTGCGTCTCGTAATGAATTCCAAGAAGCCACTTGAAATGAAGCGCGCCGAAATAATCCATGACCATTTCTATGGTAAGAATGAATTCTTCTTTGCAAATGGTTATCAATCATGGACCTTATCAAGAGAATTCAAGCGTGGCGATTCACAAATCGGTTTACGTTTTTTGACAAAGTTACCAAAGATCCGTGATATATCTGGCGTAACAGGGGATTATCATTTCACTGTTTATGGAAAAGAACTTTTCCATAGTTTCACATATACATACCTTCGCAATGGTACAAAAGTCGAATTCTTTGGTTCAGTTAATGAGCGTACAGGTTACACCATTTTCTATGCAGACATGAAAGAGAATGTGTTTGTAATCTCTAAAGATGTAGAAGGATTGACTGTTGATGGCGAATATGAATTGTTGCACACAGTGCATACAATTGGCACTTATGATGAAGTATTTGATCGCTACTTTGAAGCTTATCCACTTAAGCATACTGGTAGAGTTGATCATTTTGCTGGTTATACATCTTGGTACAATTACTTCCAGAATATTGATGAAAAGATTATTTTGCGTGACCTTGAAGGTTTGAAGAGAGCAGGTGATGCTGCAAACATCTTCCAAATTGATGATGGTTACGAAACAAAAGTCGGTGACTGGACACTAGATACAAACAAATTCCCGAATGGCATGGCATCAATTGTTGATAAGATTCATGCATCTGGACTTAAAGCCGGTCTTTGGATTGCACCATTTGCTGCTGAATTCAAGGCAAATATTGTTAAAGAACATCCAGAGTGGTTGCTCAAGAATCCAAATGGCAAACCTATGGTCGCCGGTATAGCATGGAATGGTTTCTATGCTTTTGATATTGAAATCCCAGAAGTTCGTGCATATATCAAAGCATTCTTTGATAAAGTGTTTGATGAATGGGGATTCGACATGGTTAAACTGGACTTCTTGTATGCAGCATGCGTACATCCAAGAGCAGGTAAGACTCGTGGTCAACTTATGTGCGAAGCAATGGACTTCTTGNNCGTGAGATTTGCCGTGACAAAATTATTCTTGGTTGTGGTGTTCCACTTGGCCCAGCATTTGGTATTGTTGATGCTTGCCGTATCAGCTGTGACGTAGAACTTTCCTTTAAGGAAAAATTCTATGCAAAGATGACAAATGCTGAAATCATTTCTGCTAAGAACGCAATGAACGACTCAATCTTCCGTCGTCATTTGAATGGCAGAATTTTGGCAAATGACCCAGACGTTTTCTTCCTTCGTGATGATGGCTTAAAGCCAGCTAAGTTCACAATGGATCAAAAGAGACTTCTTGCAAAAGTCAATAATATGGTAGGCTCAGTTTTGTTCGTTTCAGACGACATCAACAACTATGATGATGAGAAGATGGAAATTCTTCTTAAGAGCTATAAAAAATTCGATGGCAAAGTTCTTGGCGCTGAATATGTCTCACATGATGAGATTGAAATCAAATATGAACAAGATGGCGTGAAGAAGACACTTCGTTTCAATACATTAACAGGCGAAAACACAGATAAATAAGAGGCAAATATGGTTTTAGAGAAAAACCTAAATGCTTTACGTGAGCAGTTAAAAGAGTTTCCACAAGAAGTGGTTCTCATTGCTGCGACAAAAACACAGACTAAAGAGACAGTTGATGAGTTTATGGCACTTGCCCCAGATTTTGTATTGGGCGAGAATAGAGTGCAAGAGCTTGTTGATAAGTATGATGAAAAATATACGTGGCACTTTATTGGAAGACTCCAAACAAACAAAGTAAAGTACATCGTTGGCAAGGTAGCTCTTATCCATTCGCTTGATAGAACAGATTTGGCTGTTGAGATTGAAAAGCAAGCTGCAAAGCATAATATTGTCCAAGACTGTCTTGTAGAAGTTAACATGGCTGGCGAAATGTCTAAGGGTGGCATTGAGCCAGACAAACTCTTTGAGTTTGTGGATAGTTTGAAAGATTATAAGCACATTAGAGTTTTAGGTATTATGTCGGTGCTCCCAAATTTGGAAGACAAAGATGAACTTGATGGTGAATACCAGAAACTACAAAATCTATATCAACTATTAAAAACCAAAAAACAGGAAAACCTTGATGTTAAGTATCTTTCTGCTGGGATGACAAATGACTATTTGATAGCATTGCGTCATGGAGCAAACATGATACGTATTGGAAGGTACCTGTTTGGTGAAAGGTTAGCGATTAAATAATCGCAAAGGAAATTATGGACGACAGATATTCAAGAATGAATCAAAATCCAGAGAACCCTCAAGATAGAGATAGAATCTCCAGAATTCTTTCTCGCACGGACGCACCTGCACCTCAGCGCCCGCAATTTGGCGCACCTGCACCTATGAGCGCACCACCTATGGGCGCGCCTGCTAGCAGCATGCAAATGTCATCACAAGGCGGGGTAGTAATCTATTCTCCTTCAACATATGAAGATGTAAAACTTCTCATCGACCATTTGAAGATGAGAGAGCAAGTTATTGTTGATTTTTCCACACTTAATCAAGCATCTGTTTATCGTATCTTAGATTTCATGAGCGGAGCAATTTATGCACTCAGTGGATCAATTCAACAAATCACCAAAAATATCTTCCTTTTTGCACCAGCAGGTGTAACGATTACCGTTCCAACTGGACTTGGTAGAAACGGGAGGTAATTATGGAGAATAAGCTGAAAATCAGCAAGCAAGATATTATCGACGTTTTGAAAAAACGTTGGTGGGTAATGCTCATCGAGTTTTTGCTTGTGGGCATTATTTTAGTGCTTGACCTTGTAAGTAAAGAATATGTTTGCAAATTCTTACAAACTCAACCAGGCCAAAGCTACAATCTCATCAATAACTTTATAGAGCTTTATTACACAGAGAATACTGGCGCTGGATTTGGTATTTTTGAGAATAGCACAGTCGCTCTTAGTGTTGTTACAATAATAGTCGTTATTGGGCTTATGGGATATTTGATGATTGCCCAAAAACAAAATGAGTTTTTGAGAATATCTTTGATATTCATTTCTGCAGGTGGCATTGGCAACGTAGTTGATCGTCTTGGACTTGGTTATGTTAGAGACTTTATCCGCTTTTCATTCTGGCCACAATTTGCAATATTCAACGTCGCAGATTCGTTTGTAACAGTAGGAGCATTCTTGCTTATAATTGCACTTGTCATTATGCTTGTACAAGAAGGCAGAAAGAACCAAAAGAAATTTGAAGAAGAACAAGCATCAAAAGGGGATGAAGTTCAAGAGGAAAATCTTGTTGACCCATTTGAACAACCAATCAATGATTTCTTGCCAAATGAAAACCCAATTGTAGAAGAACCAGAAAACCAAGAAGAACCTTCTGAAGATATTAAAGAAGAAGAAAAAAAAGAAAAAGAAAAAGAAAAAGAAAAAGAAGATAAAAAAGAAGAAGCAATTAAAGAAGNNGATGCGCATTTTTGTATGAAATATATAGTTGACAAAGACAAAATCCGTTTGGATATATATCTCGCAGACATATTAAGTGTGTCTCGATCTAACATTAAGACCGTTCTCGAAAAGGACGGTGCTTTTGTCAACGGGGTAAAACGTGTTAAAAGTGGATTTGAATTAAGAGTTGGTGACGAAGTAGAGTTTGAACTTCCAGAGCCAGAAGTGTTAGATGTGAAAGCAGAGAACATACCACTTGATATAATATATCAAGATGAGTGGTTTGCTGTAATAAATAAACCTCAAGGAATGGTCGTGCATCAAGCATCATCATATAAAAAGTCAGACACGCTTGTAAACGCGCTCTTGTACAATTTAGATAACCTTAGTGGAATTAATGGTGTAATAAGACCAGGTATTGTTCACAGGCTGGATAAGGACACTTCAGGGCTTATTGTTGTTGCAAAGAATGATGAAGCACATAAAAGCCTTGCGAGTCAAATAGAAAAGAAAACAGCAAGAAGAATTTACTATGGTCTTTGTGACGGAAATTTCAAAGAGGATGAGGGCACAGTAGATGCTCCTATAGCTAGAAGTAAGAAAGATCGCAAGAAGATGGCTATAGTAGAAGGTGGAAGGCGCGCTGTAACGCATTATAAGGTCTTAGAACGCTTTGGAGCATATACGCTTGTCCGATTTGAACTCGAAACAGGTAGAACGCATCAAATTCGCGTACACGCAGCGAGCTTGCATCATCCTATTGTTGGAGATGCTGTATATGGTGGCTCTCAAAAGCTATATGACGATGGTCAATTGCTTCATGCTAAAGAGCTTGTTCTTACACATCCACACACAGGCGAACTAATGAAATTTGAAAGTGATTTGCCAGAATATTTTGAAAAACTCTTGGCAAAATTAAGAAATACAAATAACTAAATAACCGCATTAGAATATCAAAAATGGATAATATTATTTGGAAAGAAGTTGAATCTCAAGCAGCGCAAAATATAGCTGGTCTTGTATATCGCAGTGAAAAGAACTTCGACAATCAAGTCGAAGCGCTTGCTAATGCTATTTGTCAGGACAAACTGATTAAAATTGTTTTTGTAGCTGGACCTTCATCATCTGGTAAAACTACTTTTTCCAAACTTTTGCAACATCATTTGCGCGCAAAAGGGGTAATGGCTCATTATGTTGGCCTCGATGATTATTTTATTAATCGTGCAGATTTGCCTGTTTTACCATCTGGTGTTAAAGACTTTGATTCTATTCATGCTATAGATTTACCTTTGGTTCACCAGGCTATTGAAGGCATCTTGAATGATGAGTGGATTGAAGTGCCAAAGTACAATTTCTTAACTGGCGAAAGAGAGGATAAACACTTTATTTTAAAGCTAATGCCTAGTGATATTGTAATTATTGAAGGGATTCATGGGTTAAATCCTATTTTTAGTGGGCCATTTAGTAAAGAAAAATCAGCAAAAGTAGCTTTAAGACCTATGCGCAACATTATTATGCCAGATGGTAAGATAATGACCGCAGAAGATCTTCGCTTGCTCCGCCGTGGTATTCGCGATGTAAATACTCGTGGATATTCGTTTGAGGATACTGCAAAACAGTGGAAGGAAGTTCGTGCTGTTGAAGAGAAACTAATTTATCCTTATATGAAAGATGCTGATTTCAAAATTGACAGTAGCCATGAATATGAACTTTTCTTATATAAACAGAGTTCATGGAAGTATCTTAAAGACTGTTATTCAGATGAATTTAAAAACATTCGTGATTGCATGGCTCAGGTGTCAAATAAGAGTATTACAGAGATACCATCCACATCTTTGCTTAACGAATTTGTAACGTTTAAGAGAGTTGATTTCTAAAACAAAATTTAAATAATTAAGAACCCTTATAGGGTTCTTTTTTTGTTTGTAATAACATATTTTTGGAACAAAAACCCAATTGCTAAAACAAGAATTAATCCGCAGAAATAAACAAATGCAGATAAGAATGAATTGTCAGTAAAAACGAAATTATAAATGTTATGTTTTCCAAGTAATGATAATCCAAAGAATGACTTATCAAATATTACATTTAATAACATCATAAACCAAGCTACGCCTACTATTAAACTACCACATGTTATACAGTCTCTGATTTTCAATTCTACTTGACCAGATTTAACATAATATACGCCGAGTAAAAATAGTGCAAAATGTGAGACGTAATCAAGTAAGAAATGTGGGTGGAACTTATAGCCAATTGATGCGTAATATGTGCAGCTAATTATCGGTGCAAAAAGCATGCCTATAGACAATAGAGCAACTAGTAGTGTTAAATGCTTTCTAAACTTTTTAGGTAAAATCATGCAAAGTGGAACTATGGTGAACATAAATGGGCTGACATTAGCAACTGGAAGAGTATTCAAGAAATTCCAATCAGTTATGCCAGCATCGAAGCACACATATAGAACAATTGCTATATAAGGGATAAAAACTGTATTAATTAGGAT
>DBVO01000044.1:0-4157 GCA_002308215.1 Christensenella sp. UBA1262 | reverse complement strand
AAAACAAATCGCCAATAGTATTAATAATGAGATCAAATAATACATTTTTACCTCAATATAAAAATGACAACACAAGTGTTGTCAATGTTTAATCATAAATTCTTCGTGGGCATCAGGGGAAGCGACAATAGTCTTATAATTCACATAGATAACTTGTCCCGGATGTCCGTTTGGTTTGCGTTTAACGTTCTTACGCGCTGTGTAATCAACTTCTGCAGATGCTGATTTTGTGGAAGCTGTTATTTCAGCAGCAATTTTTAAAACCTTATCTGGGACTGGCTTGCCATCTGTAATAATTATTGTATGCGCGCCATGTTCATTTTTAAGGTGCAACCATAAATCATTTGAAGATGCAAGAGAGAAGGTGAGCTCATCATTTTGCAAATTATTCTTACCGCGATAAATATAGAAACCATCAATAAGATAAATATATGGTGGAGCTGCTTTTTCTTTACGCACTTTTTGGTTCTTAGAAACACGTTTACCACCGCCTAACATATTGAGTTCTTCTTCGATCTGAGTAATATCAGCTTCGTAAGGAGTATCAGCAATTTCACTCTCTATTGAGAGTGCATACTCTAAAAGTTCTTTATCAGCGGCAAGTTTTTGAGTTACAAATTCTTTTGTGCGCTTTAATTTATTGTACTTCGCATAATATGCAGAACTATTTTTAGAAGGTGTCAATTGAACGTTTAATGGAATTGTGACATCTTCGTTTGTATAATAGTTTAAGCAGGTGAGTGATTCATCGCCACGTTTAATCTTATAAATGTTTGAAACAATAAGTTCACCATACACACGATACTTATCCATGTCTTCGCATTCTGATAGGCGTTCTAAGTCGTTTGTGATATTCTTTTCAACTTTAGCTCTAAAATGCTTAGCTTGTGTTGCTAGAGCCTTTAATCTAGCTTTGTTGCGTATATCTTTGTCACAATCAGTATAGAAACTATCATAAGCATCGCTCATGGTCTCAAATTTTATGACATTATCATCTTTTTCTAATGTTTTATAGACACAAGGATAAACTTCTTTGCCGTTGATTATGCAAGGAGAAAAATCTGGTGAATCAACGCTGAATTTTTGGAAATACTCAAGGGTAGATTTAGCTCTAGATAACTCTTCTTGCGTTAGTTTTTCATTGGCATTTTCAAGCTTTGCTCTATACAAGAATTCCGACATTGTTGTTCCAGCAAAACCTGAGATATTGTCAAGTAAATATTTATGTAAATCGCCACCATTAAAACTTTCAAAAACTGAAATACAATCGGTTAGATAGCTGGTTTTCTTTTGAGATACAGGAGAATAAGGTACTCCACGTAGCACAACATGATCTCTTGCAATATCGAGCGGCAAATGTTTTACGGCATCCAAAATAACAAGCTTTTCATCAGTGAAAACGATGTTTGAATATCTATTCATAATTTCGACAAACAGATAAAAAACAGCATCGTCTTTCATTTCTGTTTTTGCGTTAAATTTTATGCTTAGGATTCGGTCCAGATTGTAAATGTTGACACTGTCAATATTTGCATTAATGAGATACTTTCTAAGTAACATGCAAAGATTTGGAGCAACTTTAGGGCTTTGTTTTTTACTTGTTGTAAAATGAATTCTTGGTGCTCCTGCATTACAACTCACTACAAGGCATTTGTTTTGACCATTGTTACGAATGAAAAAACGCAACTCGTCTACTTCGGGTTGCTGTATTTTATCAATTCGTGCGCCTTTTAAGGCGAGATTGAGTTCGTTCGCTAATGCGGATAAAGCAAAAAGATCACTACCCATACGCAAATTATAGCATTATTGAGCCTAAATAACAACTCTCTTTTTGAAAATCTGAACTCAAAATCACCGTAATATTTCTTGCTTTTTGTTTTCGCATGTGTTATAATCTCTATCACTTATGTAGTAATATTATGGAACTATGCGTGGCATAGTTTTGGAGGACAAATGAGTTATAAATTAGAAAAGTTGGAAAAAAGTCAAGTTAAATTTGATTTTGTAGTCGACGCAGACACCTTTGCAAAAGCAATCGATCAAGCTTATGAGAAAACAAAACATAAATTCTCAATTGCTGGTTTTAGAAAAGGTCACGTTCCTAAGAAGGTTATCGAAGGCGTTTATGGCAGAGAAATCTTCTTTGAAGATGCAATGGATATTCTTATCCCAGAAGAATACAGCCTTGCTCTTGATAAAGAAACTGAAATTGATGTTGTTGCACAACCATCACTCACAGATTTCAATATCAATGATGATGGTAGCGTGAATTTCACACTTGTTGTTACAGTTAAACCAGAAGTTAAGCTCGGTGCTTATAAAGGACTCGAAGTTGAAAAGAAAGTTGCTAAAGTAACAGCAAAAGAAGTAGATGCAAAACTTGCTGAAGAACAAGAAAAACAAGTAAGACTTGTTGATGTTGATAGAGCTGCTGAAAACGGCAATATTGTAGCAATTGACTTTGCTGGTTCAGTTGATGGCGTTAAGTTTGAAGGCGGAAGCGCAGAAAACTACGAACTTGAACTTGGTTCCAACACATTTATCCCTGGCTTTGAAGATCAACTTGTCGGCGTAAAAGCAGGCGACGACAAAGATGTTAAAGTAACTTTCCCAGCTGATTATCAAGCAGAAAACCTTGCTGGCAAAGAAGCAGTATTTGCTTGCCATGTTAACGCAGTTAAAGTTAAAGAACTCCCAGCACTCGATGATGAGTTTGCAAAGGATGTTTCTGAATTTGACACTCTTGCTGAATACAAGGCAGATATCAAGAAACAGCTTCAAAAAGAAGCTGACGAGAAAGCTGAAAGAGAATATGAAGACAAACTTGTTGAAAAGATTGTTGATGGTGCTGAACTTGAAGTTCCAGATGATATGATCCAACAAGAAGCTGAAGAAATGGTTCAAGAATATGAATATCGTCTCATGTACAGCGGTCTCAAGTTTGAAGATTATCTCAAATATATGAACAATGCTCGTGAAGAAGGTGCTCCTGAAGTTACAAGAGAAACAATCGTTAACGACTATAAGCCACAAGCTGAAAATGCAGTTAAAGTTCGTCTCGTAATGGAAGCAATCGTTAAAGAGCAAGACATCAAGGTCGAAGACAAGGAAATCGATGCTAAACTCGCTGAAATGGCAGAGAAAGCAGGTAAAGACCTTGCAACATATAAGAAGAACGTTAAGCGTGAACAAATTGACTACGTTGTCAACTCAGTTCTTTCAGAAAAACTCTTGGATACTCTCAAGGCTTTGAATGAACCAAAGAAACCAGCTCCAAAGAAAGCACCAGCAAAGAAAGCTGAAGGCGAAAAGGCAGCTGAATAATAGTTAACTTTGTTAAAGTATTAGATTTGTTTTCATTCCGCTTGCGCATTGCAAGCGGAATGTGTATAAAGACATCACAGCATAAATGCTGTGAAGATATGGAGAAACTATGAAGATTAGAGATTCACTTATACCAATGGTTATAGAGCAAACTGGACGTGGAGAGCGTTCATATGACATCTATTCACGCCTTCTTGAAGATAGAATTATCTTCCTCACAGGTGAAATTGATGACAATATGGCAGACCTCATCGTTGCACAACTTATTTACCTTGAAGGCAAAGATTCTTCTAAAGACATCAGTCTTTATATCAATAGCCCAGGCGGTAGCGTTTCTGCAGGTTTTGCAATCTATGACACAATGAATTACATTAAGTGCGATGTTTCTACAATTTGTGTTGGTATGGCAGCATCAATGGGCGCATTCTTGCTTTCATCAGGTGCTAAAGGAAAGAGATTTGCTTTACCAAATGCAAAGATTATGATTCACCAACCACTTGGTGGAGCACAAGGTCAAGCAAGTGATATNNNNGATATCGCAATTCAAGCAAGTGAAATTTTGAAGACTAAAAAACGTCTCAATGAAATTCTTGCTGCTAACACTTCACAAGACCTTTCAAAGATTGAAGTTGACACAGATCGTGATTTTTATATGACAGCAGAAGAAGCTGAAAAATACGGTATTGTTGACAAGATTTTCTATTCTAGAAAGTAATTTTGAAACTATGTTTCAAATCCGCATGAGCGGAAAGAGGTTATATGGATAATTATCAAAAAGAACAACATTGCAGTTTTTGCGGTAAAGGCGCTAGCGAAGTTGAAAAAATCATTTG
>DBVO01000056.1 GCA_002308215.1 Christensenella sp. UBA1262 | reverse complement strand
TCCGGTTTATTTTTTGAAGATTTTTTCAAGATTACGCAGTCGGCACTCCATTGATAGAGATACAATATGCGCCAGCATTGAACTCTAGCATCGATTTTGGCGCATAATAGTATGCCTGTCCATAGAAGATTATTTCATCACCAACTTTAAGATCATTTATATCTGACCAGTTAGGACTCCGAGATTCATTTCTCTTTAAGATATAAATTGGCATTTCCTCTGAAAAAAGATCATCCGCCACATAAACATAACGCAAATCGTCGTTTCCATCCTTAGATTCAGCTTGCTTTGTAACAACGCCTTTGTAATAGAACCATTCACAAAATTCATTTGACGCATTTAGTCCTTGGCGCAAATTAGCAAGAGAAAGACCATCAGCAATAGTCATTGGGTCTTCTAAGGTTCCCTCATGTTCCGGATTACTAACAAACGTCAACTTTGATTCAAAATCGTTTGGTGAATCTTTAGTAATCTGTGCCCATTCTTCTTCAGTGCCCTTGTAGTACACGTGTTGTAAAGAAGTACACGAAGCGAGAATTTGATACCCTATTTGTTCAAGGCTGTTTGGGAGTACAACTGATTCCAACGACGTGCAGCGAAGCCAACAGTTATTACCGATCACTCTAACGCCGTCAGGAACTATTACATTTTTGAGTGAGTTACATTCACTAAATGTGTCGTATTTTAGCTCTTCTAAACTATTCGGCAAAACAACCTTTTGAAGTGCAGAACAATTATAAAAAGCATTATTTCCAATTGTTAAAACGCTGTTAGGAATTACAACACTAGTTAAGGAAGTGCAATTATAGAACGCTTGGTTGCCAATTTCTTCCAGACCATCATACAAGTGTATGGTTTTTAATTTAATGCAACCATAGAAAGCTTGATCTCCAATTTTCTTTATGCAACGAGGGATAGTAACGCTCTCAATTGTTTGATTACGCGAAAGCGATGATAGGTTTGCATATATCAATTTGTAACCATTTACATCCTCCAATGGTTCAAATTCTGTTATTGAGCTACTACAGCTTGCTAAGTATGCAAGTTTTACACCATTGTTATTTGTCAAAACGTAAGTATAGCCATCCATTTCAATAATGTTTTCATAACCCCATGCAACTTGACATCCGCCACTCCAGCTTGCTTCCCAAGTGACTGGTTTAACAAACAATTTTGTGAACAGCAAACAATCGCATAATTCAAAAACGTTTTCTCCAAAAGAGACAACTGTCTCCGGTATGTAAACACATTCTAAAGATTGGTTCGATCTAAAAGAATTCATCCCAACAATTCGGAGAGAATTAGGTAAATCTAGGCTCTTTAGATTGCAAGAGAAAAATGCATACGACTCAATCGTTACAATACTTTCTGGCAATACAATCGATTCTAAGGAAGAACACATCCAGCAAATTTGATAGCTAATTGTCTCTAAATGTTTAGGAAAAGAGAGCGATAGAAGCGAGGAGCATTTGTGGAATGAGTCACGCCCAATGCTTGTGATTGAATCAGGAAGTGTAATCGATGATAGGCTAGAACATTGTTTAAACGAATATGAGCCTACAGAAAGAATAGTTTCAGGCAAGGTAATTGTTGTAAGCGATGAACACATATTAAAAGCATAATCACCAATTGTCTCGATTCCTTGAGATAACACCACAGTTTTGATGAATGAATTGCTTTCGAACGCAGCGTTACCGATTGAAATGATTCTTGTTCCGTTCCACCACGAAGGAACAACAACAGTTGTGGAATTACCAGTGTATTGATAGACAGAATTACCATCAAACACAAGACCCCTTGTGCACGATTCAAAATGAGCTTGGTAGGTAACACTATCTTCTGTTTTTTCAACTTCATCCCATCCTGAAAATTGATATTGTAGTTGATTTTCTAAATCACTTTCTTTAACAGGCGTTTCGCCAACGTATGTTGCTGTTTCTCCCTCTCTGACAAGTGTTGTGTAAATAACATTATCATCCTCATCCAAAAAGTAAGCAGTATATGGTGCATATTCTGCAATATATTGTGCTACAGCAACTGTGTCACCAACGATGTTAGTAATATCAACATCCCACCCATTAAATGTATAAATATAATGCTCTTCTGGATTTGGCTTAACAGGTATAGCACCATGGTAAGTCACACTATCGCCATAGTGAACTTTTTCCTGCGTTTCCAAAACTGTGCCATCATCATTTTTAAAGGTTACAATATAGTCAATAGCTACCCAGTTTGCTCGTAAAGTAATATTTTCCGTAATTACAAAGCCATAAAAAATCCACGGTTCATCTTGATATGTCCAACCATCAAAAGAATAACCAGGTCTTATAGGATTTTCTGGCTTTCTCACTTTCTCACCATGAACAACAACTACAGGGGCAATTTCACTACCACCATTAGTATCAAATGTCACAGTGTGAGTTTGAACTTGTTCAAGTGTAGCAACACGACTGGTTAAGTCGCTAATTTTGGCATTATAGTCATTCTGAATCGCAGTTATTTGCTGATTCATTTCATTTTGTAAACCAGTGATGCTTGCTTTTGCCTGAACAATGCTATTCTCTATTTCTTGAACTTTAGCAACATAAGTTGCTTCGAGAGCATTTATTCTTGAGTTATATTCATTTTGGAGGGCTTGTTTGTCTGATGTTTGAGTATCGCTTAATGCCGCCAGTTTAGAGTTGTAGTCATCTTCAAGAGTTTTCTTATCAGCGGTTAGTTGTTTGCTTAAGTCATCCAAATCTTTGGTTAATTTAGCTATTTCTGCTTCTGCATCAAAAATCTTTTTTTCATAATCTGCTTTAATCTCGGCAATCTTATCGTTCATCTCAGTCTGCAAAGTTGCAATCTGTGCTTTCAAATCGTCGATTTGATTCTTCAAATCATCGATATCGTTTTGCATACCACCAATTTGATTTTGAATGTCTGAAATCGCACTGTTAATTTCTTCATTGCAACCAGTAAGCATGCCTAAAGACATAGCAAAAATAGGCAAAAGTATTAGTTTACGCGTTTTAAACATAAGTCTCCCTCGACTTTCAATATCACTTTTATTATAAAAGATGAATATTAGTGTGAAAACATTATTTTATTAAAAAATCCTGCCAGTCAAGGCAAGGATTTAGTTTTTATTTTTTGAAGATTTTTTTGAA
>DBVO01000050.1 GCA_002308215.1 Christensenella sp. UBA1262 | reverse complement strand
ACGATTTCAAAAAAGAAATTGAAAAACATCTTTCTAGAGGACATGTTGATGTTTATTTAACATTTGAACAAAAGTCTTCTGATGAAGGTGGCTTCATTGTTGATTCCGATCTCGCTAAGAATTATTTGCATGCTGTTAATGTGTTAGCGATGGAAACAGGAGTTACAAATGATTTTACAATCTCATCCTTAGTCAAAGTTCCAGACGTCATTGTTAGAGAAACTCCAGTTGAAGATGAAGACATTTTAAAGAATCTTGCAATATACGCACTTACAGAAGCGTTATCAAATCTTTCAGCAATGAGAGAAAGAGAAGGCGAAGCCTTAAAGCGTGATTTTGCACTTAAACTTGATGCTATTGAAGCTGCTTTAGGTAAGATTAAAGAATTTGCTCCAAAGGTCGTAGAAGATTACAGAAATAATTTAAATGCAAGAATTGCTGAAGTTGTAGAACCATCACTTATTGATAGACAAAGACTTGCAACTGAAGTTGCACTTTATGCAGATCACTGTGCAATAGATGAAGAAATCACTAGACTTTCAACACATATTAAAGCAATGCGTCGTCATTTAGAAGCGACAGAACCTGTTGGAAGAAAAATGGATTTCTTGGTCCAAGAGTTTTTGAGAGAAACCAATACCATTGGCTCTAAAGCAAATAACATTTCAATAACTGAGCAAGTGCTCATTATAAAGAACGAAATTGAAAAAATGCGTGAACAAGCGCAGAATATTGAATAATAGAGGCGATTATGGATAATAAAAAGGGTATGCTAATTGTCATTTCTGGATTCAGCGGTGTAGGTAAAGGAACTGTAATGCAACTTGTATTTGATTCTCTTCCAAACTTACAATTTTCGATTTCTTGTACATCAAGAAAACCTAGACTTGGTGAGGAAAACGGTGTTAACTACTTCTTCATTTCTGAAGAAGAATTTGAAGAAAAGATTAAGAATGGTGAGTTTATTGAATACACAAAAACTTTCACCAATTATTATGGCACCTTAAAGAGTGAAATTGATGGCCCATTAAGTAGAGGCGTTGATGTTTTGCTTGAACTCAACGTAGTTGGAGCAAGAAGAATTAAAGAATTATATCCAGACTGTGTTACTATTTTTATTACCCCACCATCATTGGATGTGTTAAAAGCTCGTCTCATTGGTAGAGGAACAGAAACCAAAGATAGTTTGAAACGTAGACTTGATGAAATCAAGAAAGAAGGAAAAGACATTTCAAATTATGATTACGCTGTAACTAACAACGTAGCTCGCACTTGTGCGGACGAAGTTGTACACATTATACAAAGCGAACACCTTCGCGTGTCTCGCCAAAACATTAAAAATTTATTCGTATCGGAGGAATAATCTTATGATGATCGATCCACCTATTGACAAACTCATTAAGCGTGCAGAGTGCAGATACGCGCTCACATGTGCAGTCGCAAAACGCACACGTGAATTAGTAACATCCGAAAGCGCATATCTTGAAAATAGTGGTGAAAAGCCAATTACTCTTGCCTGCAAAGAAATCTACGAAGGCAAAATTAAAATAATTCACGACTAATTATGCTTTACGGGAAAAACGTCGTTCTTGGCGTAAGTGGGGGAATTGCCGTCTATAAGGCGTGCGAAATAGTCTCACGTCTCAAAAAACTTGGTGCAAATGTCGATGTTATTATGACTGACCATGCCACCGAATTTGTGACACCACTTACATTCCAGACGCTTGCAAAATCTGCGGTTGTCACTAATCCTTTCGAACCAGTAAAGGAGTTTGACATTAATCATATTTCGCTTGCTAAAAAAGCGGACGTTTTTCTTATTGCTCCAGCAACAGCTAATGTTATCGCAAAATTTGCTCAAGGAATTGCTGATGATATGTTGTCAACAACATATTTAGCATCAACTGCTCACAAAATTATTTGTCCAGCAATGAATGTTAATATGTACGATGATGTACAGACTCAGCAAAACATGAAAATTTTGCGTGACAGAGGAGTTGAGTTTGTAGATTCAACTGTTGGTTTGCTTGCATGTGGCGATGTTGGTAAAGGCAGAATGGCTGAACCTGTTGATATTGTTAAGGCTGTAGAAAATTATCTCACACCAAAGCAAGATTTTGCAGATAAAACAGTTTTGATTACTGCAGGCGGTACGGAGGAAAACATTGATGGTGTTAGAGTCCTCACAAATCGTTCTAGCGGTAAGATGGGTGTGGCCTTGGCACAAGCAGTTGCCGACAGAGGAGGCAAAGTGCTATTCGTATGTGCGAACATGAGCGTACCTGTGCCTACATGCGTTGCAGAAGTTGAAAAAGTTAAATCAACAGATGAAATGCTTTCAGCTTGTGAGAGCTTTAAAGATCAAGCAGACATTTTTATATTTGCAGCTGCTCCAGCTGATTATAAGCTGAAAAACAAATTTGATAATAAAATTAAAGGTGACACCTTAACTCTTGACTTTGTCAAGAATCCTGATATTGCAAAGACTTTAGGAGCAGATAAAGGCAAGAAAAAGTCAGTTATTTTCTGTGCAGAAACTGAAAAATTGATTGAATCTGCAAAAGAAAAGATTATTAAGAAAAATGCAGATCTCGTTGTAGCAAATGATGTATCTCGCAAAGATGTTGGATTTGAAGTCGACGAGAACGAAGCTGTCATTATTGACAGAAACGGAAAAGAATATGCAAGTGGTAAACTTTCAAAGCGTAAACTTGCTGACGTTATCCTTGATAGAGTTTTGCTAATTTAATGGTTTTAGAAGTTATAGTTGACATCTCTAGCAATGAAGTTGATCGCGCCTTCGATTATGAGGGCGTTGATTGTCCTATAGGGAGTAGAGTTGTTGTAGAATTTGGACGTCAACATATGATTGGATTTGTAATCGGCAAAAAAGAATCCACAAATTACAATAAAGCATTAAAACCAGCAAAATATCTCGATACACCAATTAATAGTGAACAACTTGCACTCATGGATTTTATGCGTGAGTCATATAATCTTCGATATATTGACGTACTGAGACTTTTTGTCCCAGCCAAGTTAAGAGAAGAAAGAGACCCTGAATTTACTAGAATCTTTTTAACAGTTGATCAAACTCGTCCTTTGGACGAACTCAAAAAATTGGTTGGTGATAGAGCAAAAAAACAATTAGAAGCATTAGATTTTATTGCGTCAACATCTGGCCAGTTTTTATCCTTACTGGTAGGTAAATTTGGCACTTCAGCAATTAATGGACTTAGAGATAAAGGTGTAGTTGTTGAAAACAAGATTCATGAGCGTTCCGCACCACTTGGAACACTCAAAAAAGATAAAAAGAAAGTCACTCTTACACAAGATCAATCTAACGCAGTAGAAAAAATCACCAAAGGAATTGGGACATTTTTACTCCATGGAGTAACTGGCTCTGGTAAAACTGAAATTTACGAAACAGTTATTGAAAGATTTTTGGAACAAGGGAAAACCGCTATTATGTTAGTTCCAGAAATTTCATTAACTCCA
>DBVO01000026.1 GCA_002308215.1 Christensenella sp. UBA1262 | reverse complement strand
ATCTTCAAATTCGTTTTCAATTTCTTTAGAATCTTTTAATGGCTTTATATCATCAAATCTAAAATCAAATGAAGGCTTATGGGTCAAATTGTATAGACTTGATGTATCAATCTTAGATTGTTCAAAGGAATTCTTAGTAGGAATATTGACTGGAATATCATTGCTGAAAATATCATCCAGGTCAGAATCACTTAAAGATTCTGGCTTATCAAAACCAAATTTAACGTTTTGCAAACTATCTTCTACGGTATCTTTTACTGCATGATATACAGCACTAAATACAGCTTGTTTATCTCTGAATCGAACTTCGGTCTTAGATGGATGCACGTTTGAATCAACATCTTCAAATGGCATAACAATTTCAACAACAAACATAGGATATGTTCGTTTCATTAAAAACTCAGAATAAGCTTTTTCAACTGCTGTTGTAATTGTTTGATCTTCAACTGGACGCGAATTAACAATAATAGTTTGGTATGAACGATTAGGTTTGACATAGTCAACTTTTGAAATATAACCAGAAACTTTTATGATTCTATCTTGAGAAGCTTTAATTGAGATAAAATTCTCGGAAATGATATTTGCACCATATACTGAATATAATGCATCCAAAAGCTCCCCGCCTTTATGACTTAATAATGTTCCATTTTCTGAATAAAGCGTAATAGAAACTTGAGGATTTGCAAAAATCAATATTTTGACCATATCTTGAACAAATCTTTGTTCACTTGCTGCTTTTTTCAAGAATTTTAGACGTGCTGGCGTGTTAAAGAAAAGATTTTCAACTGTTATTGTTGTACCATCAACTCTGTTTGAAATAGATTCTTCAACGACTTGGCCACCGCGAAGCACGATTTTATTAGCATATTCGGCATTACGGTATTTAGATACAAGCGTTACTTCACTTACCGATGCAATACTTGCAAGAGCTTCACCTCTAAAACCGAGAGTTGCAAGGCTATCTAAATCTGTTATATTTTTTAATTTGCTTGTAGCATGAGATAAAAATGCGGCACGCAGGTCGTCTTTTTCAATACCAATGCCGTTATCACTAACCTGTATTTTGCTGATTCCGCCATTTTCAATAGATATAAAAACCTCCGTTGCTCCTGCGTCGATAGAATTCTCGACCAATTCTTTAACAACGGATGCTGGACGTTCAACGACTTCACCAGCCGCTAGCATATTAAATACTTTTGGTTCTAACAGATTAATCTTTGCCATAATTAGTCTTCTTCAAGTTGTTTTTTAAGATCTGATAATATGGTAAGCGCTTGCATAGGCGTTAAGTTATTAACGTCTGTAGCTCTAATTTGATCTTCTATTTTACTAGAATGATTATCAAACAAACTTACCTGTTCAGTTTTATTCTTTTTAGCTGAAGCTAAAAGCATTTCATTTGTGTCACGATTTTTAGCATCTTCTTCAAGACTCTTCATTATTCTCTTAGCATGTGCAATAACTGGTTTTGTCACGCCAGCAAGTGATGCTACTTCAATACCAAAGCTTTGTGAAGCGCCACCTCTTGCAATCTTGTGCAAGAAAATAATTGTATCATTCATTTGGCTAACAAGAACTCTATAGTTCTTTACGCCCTCTAAGTCTTCAAGTTCAGTCAATTCATGGAAATGCGTAGCAAATAATGTTTTAGCTTTAACATTTTTGGTTATATATTCAAGAACTGCCCAAGCAATAGAAAGTCCATCAAATGTGGAAGTTCCTCTACCGATTTCATCTAAAATTAGCAAACTCTTATCAGTTGCATTATTCAAAATGGTTGCAACTTCTAACATTTCAACCATAAATGTACTTTGACCACCTGACAAATCATCGCTCGCTCCAATACGAGTAAAGATTCTGTCTGTAAGAGCTATTTCTGCTTCTTTAGCTGGAACGAAGCAACCAATATGAGCCATAAGTGTTATAAGCGCTACTTGTCTCATATACGTGCTCTTACCTGCCATGTTTGGTCCTGTAATAATCATCGTACGATTATCATTGTTATCAAGAAGCGTATCATTAGGAACATAAGATCCTTTATCGATTAGTCCTTCAACTACAGGATGTCTACCATCTACGATGCGGATTTGTTTAACTTTTGCATTGATAATTGGCTTAGTATAATTATTAGCCAATGAAACGCTTGCAAATGAAAGTAATGCATCAAGAGTTCCAAGTGCATATGCAGTTTTTTGCATTTCGTTTAAATGATCACTGCAAAGTGATTTAAGTTCTGCAAATATCTTTTCTTCAAGTATTGCAGCACCACTTTCAGCAGACAAAATCTTTTCTTCTATGTCTTTAAGCTCTTGAGTAATATATCTTTCGCCACCAACTAAGGTTTGTTTGCGCTCATATCTCATTGGAACTTTGTCTACAAAAGACTTCGAAACTTCAATATAGTACCCGAATACTTTATTAAAGCCAACTTTAAGAGTACGTATTCCCGTCTCCTCTTTTTCTTTTGCCTCAAGTTCTGCTAACCAAACTTTTGCAGTATTGTTTATGTCACGCAAATTATCTAAAGTCTTATCGTATCCTTTTTTAATGTAGCCACCATTTTTATAGCTAACAACAAGATCACGATCTATGGCCTTTGAAAGCGTTTTTGCAACGTTTTCTAATGGATACATGTATTGATTCAAACTCTTGAGTAATTTACTCTCAGCGCCTTTTAGGAGGCCTTTAAGCTTAGGAACAGCTTCAAGTGTATCCGCAATCGCTAATAAATCCTTTGGAGTTGCATTACCATAAGCAAGTCTACCATTCAATCTTTCTAAATCTCGAACACTATCTAATGAAACAATTAATGATTCGAGCAACGCTTTTGAAGAACTAAGTTCTTCAACTGCATCTAGTCTACGATTAATTTGTTCTGCATCTTGAAGTGGTTGTTCAATATATCGACGAATCGTTCTTGCGCCCATAGCTGTAGCTGTTTTATCTAAAACTGCAAGAAGTGATCCTTGACGTTTTCCATCCCTTGCCCTCTTTGTTAATTCAAGATTCCTACGAGTTGATGTATCTAAAACCATGAAGGATTTATCTTTTAAGAAGTCAATTTTAACTAATTGTCCTAAAGCTCTTTTTTGAGTTTGTGAAAGATATTCTAAAAGTCCACCACATGCTGAAATTGCAGAAGGCTTTTCTTCAAGTTCGAATACTGATAATGAAGCGATTCCGAATGCTGTTAGTATTTTCTTAGTTGCTGTATTCTTTGAATACGCAAAGTCTTGATAGCAATGTGGTCTAGTTTCTACAGTTGTAAAATATGGAACGCGATTGAATTTTGGAAGAAAATCTTCGTTACAAATACATTCGCTTGGTGCAATGCTACCTAAAATATCTGAAAGTCTATCTAGATAATTTGCCCCAGTATACTCATATGCATTGAATTCGCCAGTTGAAATATCGCTCCATGCAACGCCGAATCCATCTCCATTGGTAAATATTGAGCAGATATAATTAGAACTTCTCTCATCAAGAATCTCTTCTTCCATAACTGTACCGCTTGATACAACACGGATAACATCTCTATCTACCATTCCTTTGGATTCTTTTGGATCACTGAGTTGCTCGCATATGGCTAA
>DBVO01000023.1:28707-73309 GCA_002308215.1 Christensenella sp. UBA1262 | reverse complement strand
CACATGTCACGTAACAAAAGTTTGGATTGACGGAGATTTAGTAGCAGAAAATGGTAATACCATAGCAAAATGGGAATCTTATGTATATCCAGATAATGCGACACACTCAGTTCATCTTTCTCCTCTATCTCTTAAAGACTTTGAGATAAAGCACGATGGAAACAATGTTAATGTACGCGTTATTGAAGCAATAGGTGGTAAAACAAGCACAATTGAACGTTTTGCGACCCTTCCTGTTAAAGATGGGAAAATTCAAGCAGATTCTTCTCAAGACATTTTAAAAGCATTTGTTTTTGAAAGGCATCACGAAACAGGCACACGTGGGTATGGCTTCCTAAAGGGATTTGGCATAAAAGAAGGTGCATTGGCTCAAACAGTATCACATGATGCTCACAATCTGCTGGTTGTTGGTACAAATGATGAAGATATGGTACTTGCCGCAAATGAATTGATTCGTGTAGGCGGTGGCATGATCGCTGTTAGAAATGGTGAGATACTTGGAGAAGTTCCACTTCCTATTGCTGGGCTTATGAGTGACAAGCCGCTTGATGAAATGGTAGTAGCCGTTTCAAATCTCGAAAAGGCTTGGCAAGATATGGGGTCAACTCTTCCTTCCCCATTTATGACAATGTCAATAATTCCTCTCGCTTGTTTACCTGAACTTCGCCTAACCAACCGCGGACTAGTAGATTGCAGAACCTTTAAATTTGTTAGTCCAATCGTTGAATAATTCTTTGAAATAAAATTAAAGCCCGTCAATAAGACGGGCTTTTAATTATTCTGTTAATCCACTCTTATGCGTTCAAAACTTCATTAAGACGTGCGACTAATTCATCTGGGTCAATGCCATGCACTGCTGCTGCTTGTTCAAGAGTTTCGCCATGTGCTGCGAGACAACCAAGGCAATGCATTCCACTCTCAAAAAGAACTTCTGCAAGGTCATTTGCTTTTTCTTGATTTAATATATCAATAATTAGCATATCCTTTGTAATCATATATAAATCCTCCAAATTATAATCATATTGGTGTGGCATTACCTTGCCACAAGGTTATTGGTTTCCACCAAATATTGCTATTGCGGCAATTGCTGCAATAATAGCAAGTATAAAGAGCACAACAAGGGCAATCTTTCCTGGTGACTTAGGAGCCGTTCCAGTTGCCTTTCCTGTTCTTGCGTTCACTAAGAAACGATATAACTTTTCTTTAAACTTGTATCCGCAAATCCATAGTGGAAGTAATGTATAACGGAATTTAACATTTGAGAACACAGTTGAAACATGAAGATAATCTACATGATCAGGGTTGTAATGTCTAGTGATCTCATTTCTAATTACACTATCCATCTCACTCTTTGCTGTACCAAATGAGTCATCAAGAGATGTGTTATAACGCTCTGCAGAGAAACCGGCAAGAAATTCTCTTGAATATGCCGTTGCATTATTCATGTCATATGGCAAAATCTTATTTAGTTCACCCTGATGGATTTGCGTAGAAGCTTCTACCATTGTATTCTCAAAAAATCTATTCCACTTGCCACTTACATGATACCATTCAATATAATGTTCTGTCTTTGGGCCATCTTTCGTTTGAACTGTACGAGTTTTATCTGTACCAAAACGTCCATCATAAGTTGAAGCGGTGTCTGAATCAAATGCAAAAGATGGGATATAAACACCATTGAACTTATCAACAGTGAAATTCTTTTTTAATTTGCTTGGAGCAAAGAATCTCTTCTTAATCCACTTTTGTCCTGCTTGAACTGCGGTATCTTTAGTAAGCGCAAATGGAAGCACACTATCTGGTTTGAGACCTTTCATATCTTCAAGTTTTACAACATTAGTGCCCCCACAGAAAGGACAACTAACTGCCGTTGAAAAGCCTTGTATTTCGCTTTCTCCACCACAGTTTGGACATTTATAGATATCACCGTCAATTGCAACTTCTCCAGCATGTCGTTCGCTTTCAAAATCACGGATATGTGGAACACGTCTCTCAATATCTCTTGTTATATCACAGTATGGGCATCTAAGTTGTTGAGATTCTGGGTCGAATACCATATCCGCCCCACATGATTTACATTTGATAACCCCAGCTGTATTTACTTTTGGTTCTGCCATAACGCGTTATGAAAGTTTTTCTCCGCAATTTGGGCAGAATTTAACTCCGCCATTAACAGCTTGACCACACTTTGGGCAAGTTTTCTTCATTGGTTCGCCACAATGTGGGCAGAACTTTGCATTAGGATCTACGGGTTGTCCACATTTTGGACATGCAACCTTTTCGCTTTCTTGTTCAATCTTTGCTCCGCATTCTGGGCAGAACTTTACGCCCTTCTTTACGGATGCTCCACATTTTGGACATTTTGCTTGTGGTGTCATAGCATCATTAAGGCCACCTGCAAATTGTTGACCGATTGCGGCGCCTGCTGTGAGGCCCATGCCCATATTAACGAATGATCCCGCTGCACCATTACCATTCTTTGCTGCATCACGCATAGCTCCTACGGCCTCATATTGAGCATATTGGTCCATAGCGCCACTGAACACACCAAGAGTCGTGCGTTTATCCATCGCTTGTTCTACGGCCTCTGGGAGCTTCAAATTGCGAATGAGAATTTGATCTATGTCAAGACCGAGAGCTTGGAATCTTGCTGCTGCATGATTACGTGCTGTATCGCCAAGTTCAAGATAATTTGCTGCAAGATCAAGTGCAGGAATTTGGCACTCACCCATAAGGTCGGTGAGTTCTGCAAGAACGATACTTCTAAGGTGTTCTTGAATATCTTCTGTTTTGAAGGAATGGATTGTACCAAAGCACTCTCTCATAAAGAGGTCTGGTTTCATAACATGGAATGAATATTCGCCGTGACCGGAAATTCTAATCATTCCAAAGTCTTTATCTCTCATCATGATAGGGTTTGGTGTACCCCATTTCATTTGAGTAAATTGACGAAGGTTGACAAAGTATACGTCAACAAGCTTCGGATTTTCAAATGCGTACTTCCAGTTTGCAAGTTTGGTAAGAATAGGTGTTGAACCTTCTTCTAATTTCCAAATGCCTTCTGTGAAAACATCGCAGATAGAACCTTGATAAACAAATATTGCAGCTTGAGAAGGTCTAACGATAAGTTGTGAACCTTTCATGATTGCATATCTGTCATCACAAATAAATTTGTGGACAAGAGTGTTTCTTGATTGATCTTCCCATTCTATAACTTTGAGAAGTTGTTTCTTGATGCCTGAAAATAAGCCCATTTTGTTGCTTCCTCCAAAACGTATGTATTTTTATTGATATTTGATTTTCAAGGGCGTATTGCTACGCCCTTGAGTTAATTATTTAGTTGTTTGACCTTAGGCTGTAACAGTGACTGTCTTATTGCCTGTGACATATTGTCCAACTGGAACATCCGCGTTGCCAACTTTTTGTGTTGTTACAACATTACCGTTCTTATTAACAACTGCACCAACATATGCCTTCAATGTGTATTTTATCGTTCTGCCCTTTACTGAAGGTGGAGCCATTGATGAACCAGTGCTTGAAAGCGTTACATTATATGTTGCAATAACTGTTGAACCATCTGTTGCATATACTTGTGCTGTGCCGTACCAAACAACTGGGACGCTCTTTCCGCCAACTGTTACTCTTGTTGTAAGAGTTGATGCACTTGCTGTAAGTGATGGTTCAGATGTAATTGAAGTTGTTGCTGCAACTGCAAGTCTGACATTAATTCTCTGTTGATTTGCAAATTGAATTGTTGCTTCTTTGCCATTACCTTCTGATGTAATACCACTAGCTGCAATATCCCATGTTAACGCTGTTGGCATAGATACAATAACATATGAGAATGTCTTAGACTTATCTGTTGTTGCAGTAAAGTCATCTACCTTGTTGTTTGAATCAAGTACTGGCTTGTATGTTGCAAATGTTGCAGTGTAGCTTGTTGGCAATGCCAATGTTGTTCCATCATATGGATTGATTGTATAATCCGTATCTGCGCTACCATTTGTAATAGTAGTTGTATAAGCAGAAGATGTTATATTCTTAACTTCCATCTTATAAACTCTAAATGGTATCTCAAGTTTTTGTACGCTGCCATCTTCACCAACAAGAATTGCTGTTACATTTGTTACGCCACCTTGATATGTTGGACGGAACGTTGAGAAGTTCCATGTGAGAGAATTGGTCTTTGCCCCAACTTTATAATCCTTTGTGGATTCGTCTGCGAGTTTAACTCTCAAAGCATTAGGCATTGTTGGCTCAACATATTCATATGGGTTAATATAACTATCTGATTTGTAAATGATGCCATCGATTGTTGCAAGGTTATATACAACGCCTTTTGCTGTGTCGTTGACGCTAGCAACAATTGATTTTGCTTCGCCATCTTTAACGGTAATAGTTACTTTAACCTTTTGAGCACCAACTTCGTTCTTTGTACCATCTGCTCTTTCGTAGTCATATCCACCATCACCATTGATATATGCATATGCTGTGAATGTGCCACCTGCATAACTCACGTTAACACCGCTGAAATCCCATTGAACTGGCACGTCAATTGTTGTTCCATCTGTAAGTGTAATTGTACCTACACTTGGGAAGTACTTGTAGTTACCGAGTTCTGCGTAGGTAAGTTCAACATATTCACCATCAACATACTTATATGTGCCTTCTTCATCGAGTTCAAACGTGCCATCATCTTTCTTTGCATAACGCATGCTGACATCGTAACCGCCAACTCTCTCGAAGAAATTGCCATTTACAACTGAATCATATGGATAGATCTCAAAGTAGTTGCCCACTGCTCTATAGAAGCGCCCTGTTGTGCCACTAGTATGCGCAGCGAAATCTATACTTTGAACCTTAGCATTTGCAATATGGATTGGTACCTTAACTGTAGCTTCTGTCTTGTTATCTTGATCTGACGTTGAGACCTTAGCTGATGTATAAACAACACCACCCTTATAAGTATATGCAACGCCAGTGTGATCCCACTCAACATCCAATGTTTGTTTTACAACATACACAAAGATATATGCATCTTCATCTGATACTGTATCATCTAATTTGTATGTTCTATTGATTGAATTGTATCTGTATCTGAGTGGGTTTACATAATACTTAGTGCTTGTTGCCTCATCTTCTTTGACTACAAGTCTTTCTGTTTCCCAATCATATTCATATGCAATATGATAACCATCACCAACAGCATCCTTTGCGTATAACCACATGCCATCCGCTGCTATTGCAGATGCACTTGCTGCATTGCTATATGTACCAAGAGCATAGTAGATTGAGTGGATACGCTTCCAATCTGTGTTAGTACTGTCGCCAAAGTCACCTTGTGATGTCCACTTGGAGAGTTTGATGTATGTACCTCCTACATAGTATGTTGTTGTATCTGGGAATCCAGAATTTGATCCAAATACTGAATCTGCTTCCGATGCATATGGGTTAAGGTCATGTACATAAACATGTTCTATATCCCAATCATTATATGCAAGATCAGAATTTTGAATTGTAATCTGAACTGGGCGGATAACAAGTTCTACTTCAAGAGTATTGAAGATAAATCTTCCATCACTGCCATCGCCTGCTGGTTCTACAGCTGCGTCATCTTCTTCACCGCTCCAAATGTTGAGCTTAATTGTACGACGTGTTGTAGAATTCAAAGATACTTCAGCAAATCCTGGAACATTCTCGTAAGTTAATGCATAATGTCTAACTTCATCATTTTCGAATGTGAATTCAATTTGTGATGGCAAGCATGCTAATCCTCTATATGAGAATTGATTCTCAAAGATGAATTGTTCTGGATACTCACCAGCCTTTGTTGAGAACACAATATTGAAGTATTCACCATGGTTGCTACGATATGTATCTGTTGTAGTTGCAGACTTACTTGTGTCTGAATACAAGAATTCCCAATCCTTGCCTTCTGTTTCTGGGTTGAAGTCTGTGTCAACAACTGTACGGTTCATGATTGTCACTGGGATAACCACGCTTTGTACAACTTGTACACCATCTACAACTGTTGTTACTTTAGCAGAATACAGATAATCGCTGTCTTGATTCTTCAAGAGTTTTGCAACGCCTGACCAATCAACATCTGCTTCGAACTCATTAAATGAAGTTTCATCTGCAAATACTGTGATATGGAGACCGTTTTCATTTGCTTCTTCAAGACGTGCGATGCTGTTCTCATAGAATGGGTCAATCGTTACTGAACGGAATGCAGATTCAGAGATGTACTTAGCAGATCTATCTATTACATATACAGACTCTGTCAATGTCTCTGTTAAGACATCTTCCCTTCCTCCGTTGAAGCTGAATGTAACTGTTACATTCAAAACTTTACCGAAGTACTTAGCTGCATTGGAATAGAAGTCTGCTGGCAATGTATAAGTTCCGAGAACTTCAACATCTTCACCGGTGGAGCTTATGAGCATTGCTTCTGTTCCAGACTTGAAGAATGTGCTTTCAACTCCATAATGGTCTATCTTGAGCTTGTTACCATCATCCTTCTTGAAGCCTGCAATAGTTGCTCCTTCAACAGTAAGTGCAACTGGAACAGCGATTTCAAGATATTCGTTCTTTACATAGAGATTGACTTCCCCTTCGTAGCCTTGTGCATTATAAGTGATATCCCAGAAGTATTCAACTGCAACTTCTCCGCCACCAACAACAACCTTACCAGATCTTGGCAAGCCTTCGAAGAAGTTGTCTGCTGAGAGTACATAACTAATATTAGAACCATTTGTTATGAATCCTTCAGCTGACTTAAATTCAAATTGCTTGTCTACTGTGAAGATTATATCTTGTGACCAACCAGCTGCTCTCATATTACCACCAACGAAGACCTTTCTTGTAAATGCTCCTGCGTTGATTTCTTCTTCGGATGGAGTGCTGTAATCATTCCAAATTACTGGGACTTCTTCTGCTGTACCACCAGAATATGTAACTGTTGCTGTTGTTGGCAAGCTATACTCTGTGAATGGTGTATAAACTGTGTTCAAACCATTGAGTATAATGCTATCTGCGTTCTTGTCATAATTTGTAACGTAGATTCTTGCTTGATAAATATCTGTTTGATACTTCGTGCCATCGAAGAAGCGATACTCTCTAATTACATAGTGATCGCCTGCGTCAACATGTTCATTGAGTTCTTCAATGGATGGTGATGTTTCATTAAGCCATGTGATATTTGCAACAACACCGCCATCTGGGCCAGTTACTGTTGTGAATCTTGCAAATTCTGGCAATCTCCATGCATCAAGTGCACTATAGTTAAATGCAAGTGATGTTGGATTTGGATCGCCACCTCTTAATGAAAGCGTTGAGCTACCATCAAGTGCTGTAACACCTGTGAATGTGTAGTTTGGCATATGAACTGCAAGTTTAACATTTTGTCCGCCGATTGTACCATAGATTGTTGTTTCAATACCTTCAACCTTATCTCTAATCGCGATTACAACATCTTGCAAGTATCCAATATAAGGATCACCACTCTCAAGTTCAACGAGAACTGCTGTACCATTTACAACATCGCCCCAATCACCAATCTTGAAGTAATCTTCTGGATGCAATACGTAGTTGAGTGGATCAATACCATATGCAGTCATGTTAACCATATGGGTTTGTGCATAGACTGTACCGACATAGTTATCTGGGTTCTTAAGGACTGACTCGCTAAGTGTTGAAACAAGAGGTGCTCCGTCCTTAGTGCTATAAATATCTCTGCCACCTTGCAAACCATTGTTATAGAAGAATTTAACATTTGTTATCTTCTGTTGTTCAACAGTAAGTTTAAGAGTAATAGTTTGTGGAATATCATTTCCATCTTTATCCTTCGGGCATCCAATATTTGTATTGCCATCTTTTACGTATGCTTTGACTTGTGCAAAAACTGTGCCGCCTGCATAGATATTAGCAAGTGGAGTCTTTGCATTTTGTTCTTTGAAGTATTTAATTGTTGTCCAATCTGGCACCATATCGTGAACGATACCACTGCCGAATGAGACATTTTCGATTACAGATACATTGCTATACCACTCTGGATTAAATACATCTTCATGTCCAACTCTTAATGGTGTAACTTGTTGCTTCAATGCATTAATTGTGATTGGTGCATATACAACTTGTTTGCCGCTGTATGCTGTACCTATTGTAAGTTTTGCATAAAGTCTTGAGCCACTATATCCGTTATAAGTAATATCACCAATCTTAAGGCCATTGCCATATGCGTTGATGTATTCACCACCAACATAGAAGTATGGAGCATCAATTGAAAGGAGGTTTTCATTCATACTCTTTGGAGTTGCAGTTCTTGTACCATTTCTAAAGTTGATTTGACGCTCAACTGAGAATGATGCACCGCTGATTTGCTCTGCTGAATATGGATCAAATACCAATGCGCCCTTTGCAGGGATACTATCATATGTGTATGGTTTAACTTTTACTCTAACTTTGAAAGCTTGAGCAATATGGCCTGCTGTTGCATAATTTGGATCTGTTGAACCTTTACCTACAAATCCATATTCATTTGCGCTGCTGCCGCCGCCAAGGAGTCCGCCATCTTCTGCATCAGTTTTTACGGAGATGACCTTAAATACATCGCCGCCAACATATGCTGTTACTTCTACATCGAGACCTTTGTAATAATTGGTATGATTATCTGCATCTTTGCCAAGATCTGCAATTGCCTTTCTGAGATTTGTGAGATCCCACTTAACGCTCATGTTTGTGATCTTGCCATTGCCTGTTGTTGTACCGCTTACAGTCTTAATGTTGTTGATGTATGCCTCAAGATCTGATTGATCTGCTGTTAAAGCAAATGCATCAAGATTATCAAGCGACTTGATAGATGATCCATTTACGAATGAGAACTTATTAAGTGTCTCAATCTCATAATTGACTGTGTCAATTTCAATTGTTCCCTTACATGTTGCACTGAAGCCCCATTGATATGTATAACTGATTTCGAGTTTGCCAGATTTATCTGTTGCACCCTTCCAATCATATTTATAATTGCTTGTATCCCAAGTAATGATACCAGCTGGATAGTTGGATGATGGTGGCAACAAGCTGCGATCTACAACATAATATTCACCTGGGTCATCTGTTGGTGAGTACTTGAAGTATGTTCCATCTGGATTCTTTACAAGAGCTGCAGTGTATGCAGGAACAGTTGTGTAAACCTTAACACCTGTTTCGGTCTTAGTAGACTCAAATGTATTATTTGTTACATTATTGATATTAATATTCGTACCAATGAGTGCTGATCCGCCTTGGACTGTGCCGAAGATCTTAGCGCCATCATTGAATACGAGTTGTACTAAGTCTGGCAATTGATTGCCGAAGATCTTTGCATTTTCGTTAATATCAACTTTAATCTTCTTAGCTTTCCAGCTACCAGAAGCACTATCGTATGTATAAGACTTAACGTCTGTAACTGTTCTACCATCTGTCACGTAGACTGGAATTGCATACATGACTGTGTTGAGAGCATAACCATATACATAACCAGCAAGTCTTCTTGTCTCACTTGATTCTGCTGATGGAGGTGTTAGGTCAACTGATGAAGCATCCCAAACGATTCTCGTACCACGAGATGCTTTATAACTACCTTCTTTGTAGGAATGTAAGTAGTTGCCTCCATCTTTCTGCAAGAATGTGACATCCGCATATTGTGGGAAGTAGTTCTTATCTGTTAAGTACGCGTCTCTGAGCTCAATGCTCTTTGTGCTACCACTTGCAGTAAGTGTACCTTCTCTTGTTGCTGGATCTGTAATTGTGATATATGCATCACCAAGGTTAATATCAGTTTCAGCAGCTTCTGCAGATTCATTAAATGCAAGCATACCAGTCTTGATTGATGAATCTTCAGCGCTAAGTGGATTGATACGCAAGAACCAATAGTTTGTACCTGTTGTCATACCTGTACCAGTACCATTCTTCTTGCAGTTGACCATGATTTCAATTGCTTGAATACCTGGCAACATTGTTTTACCGCTGCGGCCATAATCTGCTGCAGTTGGGTTCAAGTCAATGTAGAGGTTAATATTTGGATTATATGTTCCTTCTGAGAATGGGATTGGCAAGAGTGTACCAATAAGTGATGCGATATTTTGAAGCGCATGTTCTGCCCATTCAACCAAGTCAATTGCACCATACAAGTTCATGTTAATAGCTGGCATAACGACACATTGCATCAAGAAGTGTTCAAGTGTGTATGGAATACCACTGATGTAATTCTTCATGTATGTGACCATTGCATTAAAGTTAGCATCAGTTGGGTTATTAACATATGTCTTATATCTTGTGTTAAGACCATCCAATACGCCAGCGCATGATGTGCTCTCTAATGAACCATTATTAACGAAGTACTTATAACCACCGTTTATATCGCCATCATCGATCTTATCCTTAAACAAGTTAAGAACAAGTGTATAAACGAAGAGTAACAATTCATTGTATGCTCTATGGTTGAGCTCGATATGCAATGATACGAAGCGGTTGGTATTCGCAACAGTGCCCATGCCACTATAATATGGAACATATCCATTATTATTGAAGAGATTTACTTCAAGTTTCTTGACAAGATTCTTGAGTTCAAGTGGATAGCTATATGTTACGGTCTTTCCATCTGGAGCAGTATGTTTGATACCATCAATCTTTTCTTGTGATCCGCCGCCACTGCTGCCTGGTGTGTTCTTTGGATATGACCATGTGCCATTATCACCATCAATACCTCTTACTAAGCCTTTTTGCTCATTTCCATTGTCATCTACCCATGTAAGCAAGTTATCAATGAATGAAGTGTTGTCATCTTCAAGAGCAAGTGGGATCAACCAACCAACGATTGCATCACCAAGACCACTCAAGAAGTCAAGGCCTGTAACGTAAATGTTGTTTGAACCGATGTTCAAGCTTGCATTCAAAGTCTTACTTGCCTTTGGATGAGTTGCAACAATAGTTGCTGCCAACATGTAGTGTTTCTCACCATTCTTGATTTCGTTATATGCTTTGTTAAGTCTAAGTTTAACATTTGAAGTACCAGATGATGAAGTTACACTTCCTGTACCAGATGAAACATATTCACTGATGTTGTTTTGCACTTCAATATAGAGACCTGGATTCAATCCATCAAGAACGTTTTGAATAAGGCTGAACAAACCTGCTGTCTTTGAGTATGTTATACCAGCATAACCTGTCTTAACTTCGTCTACAAGAGATTCTCTGTCAAGGAAGCCTGATCCGAAACCAAGTGTAATTGGTTTGATTTGAATATTTGCTGCAGTTCCGACTGTGTCAAGAAGTGCATTGAGGTTAATTTCGTTGAGGTTGCCACCATCAGAGATGAGAGACAAATCAACAGATTGCAAATCTGGCAAATCGAATGGCAAATCAAGATTCAAGAGACCAATAGCAAACTCTAAGAGGCTCTTATCAAATGTTACTGATGTTCTACCATTCTCAAGACTAATCTCAAGGAAGAGTGCAGCTGCTGCCGCTGCTTGATCTGCTGCTGAATTTCCTTCAGATGCTGTATGTGCATCAGCAATTGGACCGCCTGGTTGTGCACCAAGGAGGCCTGCAAGACCTTGGAACTTAATCTTGCCAAGTCCAAGACCTGTTGCATCAATATAGATTGCGTCTGAATATACGCCTGTATCTGTTGCAGTAAGTTGATGTCTTAATCCTTCAGCTGGTGTATCTGTAAGTCTTGAAGAACCAAGATAATACAACTTCATGAACGTCTTATTAATTGGAGCGCCCATGTTAATTTCAAGAGCCAAATCGCTGAACAAGATACCTGCAATACCATATTGCAAAATTGCTGGCAAGTTAACGTTAGCTTTGAGGTCGATGAAGATTTCAATTGGCGTAGATGTGAATGTGAAGCTCATATCTGCCATTACAAACTTGTATGTGCCTTCTTCATCTTCTACGTAAGATTGTGAATATCTTGTAAGAGTTGTGCTTGTCCACTCACTTGTGCTTGTAGCAATTCTTACATAGTTATTACCACTCTTCTTATATAAGCCTTGAGGATCTTCGTTATAAACTATCTTATAGCGCTTACCAGTGTATGTTTCAAGTTCAGCTGAAGAGAGTGCAACGAAACTACCTACAGCTTCTGTTCCGCTAAGGAGGGATGCAAGTGTTTTTTCAAGCCAACCAAACAAGCTCTTATTATAGAGTTCTGGCTCAGATGATTCTAAGTGGTTCTCAGAAGTCATCGTGATGTTCATGCCGAGGTGCAAACCAATTGTGCTAAGTTTGACTTCGAGGTCTCCACCACCGACGAGACCACCCTTTGATGCATCAGATGTGATTGCTTCTTGATATTCAAGTTTTTCTGCATCAGAAATTGTGAGGCCTGATGGAGCTGCCTTTGTGAGCTTGAGCGTTGGGATAGACAAGCAAGCATAGAAGCCATCACTAAATCTAAGGTTCAAGCTAAGGTGTGTACCATCTGCATCAGTGTATGACTTAAGCATCAAGTCACCAATATCTGGGATAAGGTTCTTTTGCTCTTGTCCACGGATTGCCATGATCTTCTTATAGACAGCGTTGACAACGTCTGCGTTGAGTTGGAGCAAGATCTTTCTTGGGTTGACCTTGATGAAGACGTATGGGACATCCATCATTGTGCTTTCGATATAAGCAATCTCATCAGCACCTGCTGCCATTGCTTCGCTTGCATCGTTTGCTTGAACAAGGCCGCTCAACAATTCAGCAAGAAGCTTATTAACACCAAGGTTTGTAATAGAGATCTTTGCTGTTTCGCCAAGGATTTCGCTGAGATCAAGATATACGTTGTCGTGGTCAAGATATGCGCCAAGGAGAATCTTGTCGCCAGAATCTCTGTGGAGCACAAGCGTGATTGCTGCTTGTACGTTAAACAATTCACCATTTGCAGGATCAAGATTAAACTTGTTATTAGAGATGTATGCTTTGATATTAAGTGTTACAAAGTCACGATCTGAATAACCAAGTTCGTTAACAATGTTCAATCTAAGAGTTGATCCAGAAATTGCGCTGTTTGGAGCTACGAGACCAAGGATGAGGTCAAGCATTTCGCTGAGATCAATAATATTTGCATCGCCAGCTGGTCCGCTACCATAAATTGCAACACCAATTGCAAGGTCAATGCCAAAGTGAGCATCTTCGAACTTAACGAATTGATCGCTAATATCGTTATCAAACTCATCTCTCATCATGGTTTCTTGTGCTGTGCCATAAGTGAATGGTTTGTTGACATCTGCTGTCAATCCATAGATGCTTACGAACAAGTTAAAGTCACCAAGTTTCAAATACTTACCTGCTGCATCAACAACGAATTCTTCACCATCCCACTTATAGCTGTCACCAGCCCAACTTGGATAAGCAAATCCTTTGAGTGCATATTCCTTAGTAGAAACGATTACTTTGCCTTCGCTATCAAATGCAATGCCTGCTTGGTTCGCCACTATATTTTCACCATCGTGTTGAGAACCATGTACACCATATTTTGCATTATATTCAGAAACTTCAAGCTCGTATTCTTTTCCTACTACCCAACCAAAGTTAAGGTCAATAGTTGGAGCTGTGCCATAGAAGTTAATTGTAATACCTGATGTATTTCTATCATTTGTTGTTCTAAGGTGTGGCAAGAGAGCAATGATGTCAACAAGGTCATCATTGTCGCCGCCAATGAGGAGTTTGATAAGACCGTTCATGAGGTTCTCATCAAGACCGATTGTTACAAAGTCATCTGCGATAAGAAGTCTACCGATGATAGCATTAACAATGTTCCAAATGTTTTCTGGAAGAACACCCGTTGAAACAATTTCTTCATCATCTGCAGTCGCAAGTGCTTCTGTTGAAGCTGAGCCAAGTCCACCAAGCAAACCTGAAACTTGGCTGAGGAGGTTGTTGACATCAACACCTTCTACAAGGCCATATGAGAAGTAATCACCGAGACCAACAATCTCACCAATTTCCTTCATGTCAATATAACCATTGAGCTTGCCATCTTCAATTTCTATCCACAACTTCATCTTTGGCTTATCATCACCATGGAAGTTAGTGTTGTAAACGATTTCAGCGAAGATCTTGGATCCTTCAAGACCTTTAACGAGGTCAAATCCATCCTCATCCATAAGTGCATTGAGTAAGCTTTGGACATTGATATAGAGATGTAATGCTATATCAAGACCAATTGTACTCTCGAATGAATGATCGTCTGCTGTCAAGGATGTTGCAAGGAAGAAAACTGTTTCTGCTATAGCAGAATCGCCGATGAACTCTGTCATGATATTTGTCCAGTTGATAACATCCTTAAGTCTAAGACCAAGGTCGATGTTAAGGTTAAGTTCAACTGTATTAAAGGTGTCAAATCCTTCAAGCAACGATGCTATTTCGAAGTTGCCTCCAGAAATACCATTAATAATATCATTGAGGTTCATTGCTCCGACTCTTGTATAGTCTGTAAAGTTTTGAACTGCTTTGTAAACTGTTACGCTGTTTGCGATACGATCAGCTTCATCTCTATCTGTAGTTCCGTCGCCATTGTAATCAACTGGGTAGCATTCAACACCTCTAAGTGTAAGAGTGCCAATACCATTTGCCACACAAGCGTCGACCAATTCAGTAGGTGCTTGATCCTTCAAAATATATTGCAAATCGCCTTCAGCTGTAAAGCCAGTGAGATTAAGCTTTGTAACGTATTCAAGCTTGTTGTTCTCGTGCACGTTCATAATATATAGAGGACCTGTATATTCATGGAACACTCTTGTATCAACAATGTCTCTGTAAAGTTGATTATCAAAGAGAACGTTGCCGTTTACATCATAGAGATATCCATTATATTGATCTTGCCATACTGAACCATAAGCGTATCTTGACTTTTCAAGAACTGGGACGAATTCTTTCTCGCTAAGAGAGAGTCTCTCATAAGATGCATTAGCTGCATATCTGTCACCAGTATAAGAAGTAAGTTCTTCTCTAGAAAGAGCAACATATTCATCTGCAACTTTCTTATAGTTTCCATCTGGCTTCAATGTGAAATCAACATTGCTTGCTGGCATATAACCTTTATAGACGCCATTCTTTGCAAAGTTACCATTTTCGTTATCACTATAGAAGTTTGCATAATAGAAGATGTAGCTTGGTTCTTCAATATTCTCTCTAGCACGGAATTCTTCTTCTCTACCGAAATCGACATAAGAAGATTCATCAGTTCCATTACCATTCAAACCAAATACTTGAAGCTTAACATCCAAAACTGGGACTGTGCCCTTTTCGTTATAGAGCAACAAGCCAAGTGTTAAATCATATGGATTGAGTGTTTGCTTGAGATAAATCTTTGCGTTTGGAAGCATATCCAAAATATTGCCTGAATCTGGGGCAAGTTCTGCAATAAGAACCTTCAAGAAGCTTGTTGAAAGCTCAAGTGCAAGAGCATTTGTGAATATGCTGAGATAAAGTGATGCATCATCTGGAGATTGATATACAACCTCATCATCTGCTGCAAGAGCATCACTTGAATTGCCTCCTAACAAATCACCAACGAGTCCGCTGATAACATCTTCAATTGTATATTCGCTAAGATCAATGTAGATCTTGCCACCATTTCCAAGCAACCAGCTAAGGTCAACATAGAGACCAGCTTCGCCTGTATCATGGTCGTTAGAATAGTAGATGCCAAGTACGTGAGTCAATGAACCATAGAAGAGTTCGCCAGAATAGTTCTTTCTTTCTTCTGCTGTTACATACTCATAATCATCTTCATCTGTAGTAAGTGGATTTGTCTTCAAATCTTCTTGTCTACCCCAAGCATCAATAGCAAGGTCGAGGTCACGAACGATGATGTTAAATGCTGGTGTAAAGTTGATTTCAAAGCTCATATTGAGTTTGATTTCGAAGAAGATTTCCATCTTAGTCTTCTCTGTGACTTGGAAGTAACCTTGCATGCTGCCAAGGATTCCGCTGAGAACTTGGTTCAATGGTTCATTTACACCATCATATTTCTCGCCGAGTTCTGAGTTCGCCCAAATAAAGAGTTCGCCGTCTTTCTTAAGTTGGTTGGCTTCAGCTCTATCAGTAACTTGCACATAGTCACCATGGAAGTACTTGAATGAGATCAATCTAAGCATTGCCCATTCATCGTTTGTGATATCCAAATCTGTTGGACCAAGTGTAAGTGTATGAAGTGGATCTGCATTATAAAGGGTTCTGTACTTGTCATAGTCGAAGTACATCTTACCGCCTTCAAATGCGATTCTTCCTGCGAGTTTCATTGATACATAGAATACATCGTCTGTGTCAATAAAATCATCATATGCATATGCGTCATATGCTGATGTTGAGAAATCTGGGATTGTAATTGCACTAGTTTGAACGTCACGTACATAATATGATGTTGGATCTTCAAACTCGCTTGATGATGCTTCTTCAACTGACAATAGACGCTTTCCATCAAGGTCATATTTTGTAAGTCTATATACGAATGATCTTTGAAGTTTGAAGTAGCCTTCATCTGGAACATGAATATAATATACTGCTCCATTCTCAGCAATTTCGTACATGTAATCTGGAATTGGTGCGCCAACTGGGATGTACTTATTGTCCGTATCGATTGTGCAGAGAGTTGTACCATCGATAATGTAGTACTTATTCTTATATTCATATTGACGTGGATTTGCATTGTACTTGACTACATCAAATGCATCTGCTGTATAGTAGTCAGCTTTCCATTGATAGAGACCATCTTGTACTCTATCCACTGCTGTCAAAAGCTCTTTGCTTTCTGTTGCATAACGAGCAGCAATAGGAGCATCTACGTGAGCTGCAATTGCATCAGCGCCAGTGATGTAAATAAATTCATCAGCCTTAATGTTTGGCATCTTGATATTGAGTGCAACTTCATAGTTCCAGAGATAGAGTTGGATACCGATGAGTGGGTTGCGCTCTGCAAGAACATCAACACAATAAAGTTGTGCTGCCAAAATTTCATCTACTGGCTCATAATCTGTTGTGAGCAAATAGAGTTGTGGGAATGTAACACCATACAATGAGTATAGTTGTGCGTTGTTCTCCACGCTTCTCATTTGAGCAGTAGTTGCATTAACGTATTTGACATAATCTGTACCAACTTTTACGTATGTATCTATTGTGCTTACGTTGTAATAGAACTTGGTTCCTGCTTCAACTTCGCGATCATAATTCTTGCGCTCTGAAACAGTCATATCTGTCTTCAATGCATAAGCGCCATCCTCATCAATCCAATACATACCATCATCGATATCATCGACTTTTTCAACCGTGAATCTATATCTTGTGTTGTTGAACAATTTTTCAACTTCTGCAACTGCTAGTTGCCATGCATCACGATTCTCTGTAGTTGGGTCTACATCATATGCTTCTTTTGCTGCCTTAACTTCTGCTAAAATCTCATCTGTGCTGAGATATTTATATCTGTGGTTATCAGCATAAATCTTAACTTCTGGCTTATTGACAAAGTCATAACCAAATTGAAGTGTAAAGTCTTCACCACCAATGAGTTTCAAAATTTGGTTAATATAGTCTGGGTTGAGCATAAGCGCAATGTAGGACGATGTCATTCTAAGACCAAAGATAAATGTCTTTAGATACTCACTGACAGTATCATCAATAAGTGGAAGGCTAAGACCACCACTGCTTTCTTCTTCATCCTCATCAGCTACTTGTGCGTCGCTAGAAGTAAAGCTTGCAATTAAGTTTGGCAGATTTGCAACGAGATTTCTCATTGTCTTGCTGTTAATAACAAGGCTTGGGAGGTTGAAATAGCTAAGGTCGATATAGATACCACCATTTTCGCGTTTATATTCGCCAAGTGGGTTTCTATAGCAATATGATGAGTCAAATGAGTAACGTGTTCCAATATAATTTGGATCATGATTGTACACAAAGTTATGTCCATCATAGATATAGCTACCCTTACTATTCTCATAGTAATGGCTATATCTAAAGTCTGGAGATACATAATCATCATCAGCTTCAACATATTCGTTTGCAGACATAAGTTTATATGAACCACCGACAAGATAAATACCAAATACTGTGTGAGGTTCAATACCTTTTTCTCTCTCTTGACCGTTTTGTGTTGTAATTACAATGGAAATACCAATGTAACTTGCGACGTCAAGAACAATATCCAATACTTTATCAAGGCTAAAGCCTCCGTCAAGCAAACCTTTAATGCCATCAATAAGTTTTGTTACATATGTGATAGCATCTGGATCTTCTTCTGTACCCATATCAAACTTAGTTGTACGCAAATAGTTCATGAGTGCTGAAAGTTGGATGTCGACTGTTACTGTAAGCCAGAACTTTCTGTCAACATCTTTTCCGCTATCTGAACTTGCACTAATCAAAGTAATAACTTCTTCACTGCTTATACCTGGCAAGAAGTATTCGATGAGTTCGCTAAGATCGATATCGTTTTCGCGTTCATCTGTTTCAGACTTCTTCAAACTTGCATCCAATTCAATTGTTTCAGAGAGACTAATACGATCAAGGTCATTGAGGCTTGTGTACTTATCAAGGTCTTCCTCTGTGAGTGCATAGTTTCTAGAATTGATGAATTGTACATCAAGATCGCGAATACCAAGTACTAACTTAAGGTCAATATCATATTTGCCGCCATCTGCGACATATGCTTTATTAACTGAATCGCCTTCTGTTAATGCATATACCATATCAGCATTTTGGACATTAACTTCTGGGCCATATTGTGGGATGCCCTTCTCATCAAGATCAAGAACCATTCTCTTCTTGAATGAATCTTGTGCGTTGTTGAGAACAACTTCATATCTCACATAGCGCTTTCCTGCTGGATCAACAGGTGTCACCGCGCGATAATATTGAGCATTATCCGATTCAATATAATAACCAGCTTGTGAACCAGGTGTTGGATCTTCTTCTTCGAAGATATAATACTTAGCATTATCGTTCTTCAAATTAGCAAGAATTTCATCATGATAATTTTCAACATCACCAACGACATTATATCTATCACCAGCAATATTCAAGCCAGCAGCTGCTTCAAGATCAATACCGTCTTCTGTATTGAGTGTTACTGCCAAGTTACCATCAATTGCTGTATAGATTATGGATTCGAAATCGATATTAGTAAGATCTGTTAAAAGACCAATGATATAGTCAAACAACTTATCACCAATACCGATTGCAAGATTGTTCTTACTTATAAGAATTGCAAGAGCAAGTTCTTTATTGCTGAAATCAATGCCATCATCTGCAGCCAAAGCTTCTGCGCTAGATGCTCCGATTTCATCCCAGTCAATGAAGATATCTTCACCAATGAGTTGGAACAACATGTCTCTAATATTCAAACCATTGATTGCAATTTTAGGGATGTTGAAGAATTCTTCAGCATCAATATAGAGTGCATTGTTGAGATAGTAAAGACCGAGCCACTTGGATTCATAGCCAGTTTCAGTAATAGCAATAAGTTCTACTTTGAGTTCAGAATTTGTGATGTCATACATATCTAACATCAAACTGAAATCAAGACGGAAGTGTGCAGAAGAGAAATGCTTTGCTGTATGTGGAGCTTCAAATACAACGCCATTGATATCACCCAAGATATTATGTAATATCTTGCCGAAGTCAAATATGCTTTCTGTAATTGAGAAGTCAATTTCTACTGAGAATGCCACTCTAATAACTGTGTCATAGAATGGGTTCGTACTCAAATCTTCAGTACGCTCAATAGCATCTGGATCAAGTGCATTGTAAACAAGCTCATCACCATGTTCGTCAATATATGTGTGAGCTTTACTGTCTCTAATATAATCAGGAAGCAATGTTTGACCTGCGCCGAAGCCGAAGGAAATACCACCAACTTCAAATCCGAGATTCATGCTGCCAACTGCGATATCAAGGCCAACAAAGAATTCATCAAGTCTTGAGTAATATCTTGTTGAACGATAGTATGCATCGCTAATAGCAACATCTGGATCCTTGACATAGCCAATTCTTCTTGTGCGCAAATTGATTACCTCATAGAACGTGCCATTGTAAGTAATATAGTTAGTCTTACCATCAATAAACGCATTATTCTCATTGGCAACCATTACTGTCTTAGCATCAATTGTTTCCTCATGATAGAGTTTATAAACATTAATTGGCAAATATCTTTCAATTCCACCAATATTTGCTGCTGCATATTTACCATTTACATTATCTTCTTCGCTATAGTCTTCATCTGCAAAATATGCATATTTATCAGCCTTATATTCGTCTTCGAACTTAGCTCTAAATTCTGCATCTTCAATGTCAGAGATCTTTGAGAAGACTTCTTCACCATGCTTGATATTAAGTGAAATATCAAACATATCAAAGATTTCATCAATAGAACCAAGATCTGGCAAAATTGATGCTATGAGAAGTGAGATAATAGAACGTGTGATTTGAATTTGGAATGCTGTATCGCTATAAACAAGAGCGAGAATTGCATCATGAAGAATCTCTTCTTCACTCTCAGCTGCGGTTTGAGCTTCTTCTTCACTGCCACCAAACAAGTTCTTAAGAGAATCAATTGCATTCTTGCCTTTGTCTATTACAACTGCTACAAGATCCATAAAGTTATCGATTCTTGAGTAGTTTTCAGCAACATTAACAAGTTCTGTTGCATCAAGGTAGAGTGAACCATGGCTCATATAGATACCGCCAAGTACTCTGTCTTGTAAAGTTCCATCACTCTTTCTAATCTTCTTGAATGCATTATATTCATCAAGTTCGATAAGTTCGAGTGCTAATTCAATCTTTGTGAAGTCACTTTCTGTGATGAATTCCATTAAATCAAAATCACCACCAAGAAGTGCACCAAAATCAATAGCTGCAAGGTCAAGGTTCAGGCTAAGTTTGAAACCAATACCATTATTAAATGCCTCAAGAGTCTTGAGTTCCATGAGCATTTCGCCAAGTAGGTTGCTCACTAAGTTGCCGATATTGTATGTTTCAACACCAGAAGTATTGAAGTAAATAAGACCTGCTATGCTAAGTGAAATATTTTGATCTGTATATGTTTCAAGATCATTTCTGTTATAAAGCTTTACATTCTCGCCAAGAGCTACGTCTATTTGAGCATTATATCTATTGTTCGCGCCTGCGCCTGCGTACGCTACATAAATATCATTTTCTGCATCATATTCATAGTTGCCTTCATCATTTTGAACGAAGTTCACATTATACACAATTCCGCTGTTAACAAGTGCAAATCCACGTGTATAACGCATTGTGTCTTCGGCAATTCCTTCGCCTGGAATAATCTTGCGGAATGTACGGTTCTTAACAATGTAATCGCCATCTGCTTTGTTTTCTGAGAATGTGTAATAGATTTGATCTTCTGCTGGATCAGTCTCTTCATCATAAGTGCATTCGTAGATGCCATTGAATACATTAAGCAAATTCTCAAGATATTCATCAAGGCTGATGAATTCAAGTCTCTTGCTGTTTGGAACAAGGCTTTCTGCTGTTTGAATGCTTTCAAATTGAACACCGAGGTTGAGGCCAAGCTTAATATCAATCTTGTATGTCTTATCTTCTGCAAGTGGGTCAGCATTGACATCTTCTTTGTTTGCTAATGCAAACAAGAGTCTCAATGACCACATATCATCAGCATAAACATCTGCGAATGAATCATCATCAAGGTTGAAGAAGATACCACTTTGTGTCTCATCAAGAATAGATGATTCAAAGAAGATTTCATCACCAACAAGAAGTGAGAGCAAATCATTAACAATGTTTGCACTGAAGAAGATACTAAGGTCTTTTATCTTGTAGAGTAATGGATTCTTTGCCCATTGTTCTGCTTGAAGTTGAATTCTAGTAATTGCCGAGTTGACAATAGAAATAATACCAGAGACATCTGTAAATCTATCAACTAGACCATCAAGAATGCCTGGCTCTTCTTCATCTGCAGAAGCAAGTGCGTCTTTTACAGTATCAACGATTGATCCAAGGGAGAAATCAAATGTTGAGAGATCAAATCCAAGCAAGTCAAATATTGGTTGAACTTCAATCTTAATCTTTTCACTGCCAATGCCTGAAAGGTCAAGGAAGAGTTCACCATCTGCGAAGTAAATACCAACTTTTGCGTGTTCACTTGCTGGTTTTGCTTTATCATAATCAAAGTCAACTTCTATCTTGAGTTCTATTGCTCTCAAAATGTTTGGACCTGTGATATGAATCTTATCAATTTCCTTTAATTCGTCTGTTCCTTCTTCGAAGATACCGAGTTTTTCAAGATCAATCTTTATTCCAATATCAATTAAGAAACCATCATCTATTGCGGAATCAAGGAATACATTAAGCCCAAGATGTTGCAACAATGCACCAACTGTAAGTGAACCATCTGTTTCTGTTGAGACAAAGTTTTCACCACCGAAACGAACTACAGGAAGTGCTGTCGAAAGGATGTCTGCAAGAGCTGGCAATCTTAAAATTTGTTCAATAATTTCATTATAGGTGAAACCATTTCTTACATAATGACCCTTTGGATCTTTAACAAATCTGCCATCATGTACATTCTTAGAATATCTTTCGTTAAGTGGGTAATTTGCAAGTGTTGTTTCATCAACAAGAGCATATGTTGCACATGCGCTATAGTCAACAATGATGCCAAGATCAAGTGTAATAACGTGAGTATCTGCTTGTTGTTTGAAATGATCCTTTAGTTGATAATCACCATATGGATCGTTTACATAACTATTTGTACCGCTATCATAGTTATATCTCTTGGTTGCATCAGCCCCAATAGCAGCCTTCTCTTCATCTGTAAGCAAGACATAGTCTTGACGAGTAATTGCAGCTTCAAGTTTTGCAGCAATTGTATCACTTGTTGCGTTGTGTGAACCTGTTGCAATACCTACATCTTCTACTCTGATGCCAAGCTCAATCAAACTACTGTCAAGATCAACGTTAATCTCAACTGGGTCAAGGCCCATATCTGCGCTAAGAGAAAGATCAAGACCAAATTCTGAAATGATTTCTGTGATAGATTTACCATTTGCAATCTCATCATTACCAGCAAGAGCTGCAATGAGACCAAGGATAACATTTTCAGTAACAAGCAATCCGAGCTTACCATTTGCAATGTTAAGCATGATTTCAAGTTCTTGCGCTGGATCTGTATCAGCAGATGTTACAGCATCTGCATCCTCACCTATTCTACCCATAAGTTCGACAATAAATGCGCAGATACGATCAGCAAGATCTGTGTTGTTTACATAAATTGCTTGTTTAGACAATTTGCCCATATCAATATACAATTCAGAACCTTTGATATAGAAGCCTGCTATAATCTCATCTTCAACTGTGTTCAAAAGTTCAAGAACAATCTTAGTGTTCTCTGCATTGTTAAGGGCAAGATTTGCGCCGAGCGTCAAACCAATACCATAAGTAATGTCATGGTCTTTAGGGAAATCAATACCAAGTTTCAATCCAAGATCTGCAATAAGAACATCCAGATACTTTTCAATGCGAATTTGTTCTGGTTGTTTCTTTACTACCAAGTCTACATTAAGTGCCATATTGACGGAGAATTCGTCTAATTGGTCAATTGTCATGTAATTAGACTTGTTGAAATCATCTGGTAATATGCTTGCGCTTCCGCCAAGTTCAAGCTTCAATTGAGACAAGCCAATTGCAAATTTGAGAGGATCAATCCCAAGACTCAAATTAAGTGCATACTTCCAATAGAACTCAAAGAAGCTTGTTTCTGTGTTAAGTTTAATAAATTGATCTGCTGGGATTTGTTTTCCTGCAAGCATATTAACAAGCATTGTCACAAGACCCTCAGCGAAGTTAATCTTGAAGCCTTGTTTGTCTGCGTTAATGCTATAAATAACACCTGCTAAAATGCCCTTAATTGTTCCGAGCAAATCTGATGTATCAAAGTTATCAAGGAGTGCTGATGATGTAGCATTATTATCTTTCTTTTCATCGTTTCCAACGAGTGAAAGCAAACTGCCCAAAAGTTCTCCGAGATTCAAATTGTCGATTGCCATATGGAAATCATCTCTGAAGTCAAGATAAAGCGTGCTCAAACCATTCTCGCTAGCGACAAGACGCAATGCGAGGATTGTTGCAGCATTCTTTTCAGTTTGAGAAGTCATAGCATCGACTAAATCAATATGCTTATTGTAAATTTCAATAGCGAGATCGGAGTGTGAAAGGATATATGTTAAATCAAACAAATTCTTTGCAACATACATCTTTGTTCCATCTGCTACTCTTGTTGGATCAACTTTTCTGAAATTATCGCCAACTTTAACATAAACCTTTACATCACCTTCAAGACCTTCGAGACTCTTGAGTTCCTCAAGAGGAATGCCCTCTGGCAAGTATTCTTTAACATACATCTTGCCATCAAATGATGCTCTTTCTTCATCAGACAAGAGTTTGAACTCGTTTCTAACGAGTTTATAAACTTCAGTATATGAAGGGTTATCTTGAGTTAATTCTACATATTTAATGTTTGCTGTAAGGTTAATAGGAACTTCTGGATTAAGTCTTGCCTTTAATGCGATACGGAATCCAAAATCTCTAGCAACATCTGAAGGAATATTGTATTGGAGCAACAAATCGCCGATGAAGGTATAAAGTGCAGGATTATCTTCTGCATCCAAGAAGTTTGCAATCCATTCGCCTATAGTCCATTCGTCGTTACCTGCAGCTGCGCCAAGTGAAATTGTACCCTTCAACTCTACGAAAATACTTGGGAGTACAATATCTTTGCTGGAATTGAACAAATCAATTTCATCAAATCCACCATGTACATTGCTTGCTAGAACATATTCTGAAAGTGCAAATACCTTTGGCAAACCATTATCATCAACAACAAGATTGTCATCTCTGTCATATACATTATGTTTAATATAGAGACCTTCAAGTGCGTTAACAATCTTGACGCTTAAATCATCATCTGCATAAATTGTTGCAGCGCCAACATATTGTGCATTTTCATTATAAATTGCACCTGTAAATTCAAAGCTTCTATGATTATGTTCTTCAAATTTATCCCATGCAAAGTTGAGATATGCAATTGCGTTATTTGTATCAATACCAAAGATTTCAAAGATTGCCTCTGTAATACCCCTTGTTACTTCAACCTTTGCATAATCTGATTGGATAAATGTAAGCACTTCAAAGAAGATTTCACGTCTTGCAGCCGCTTGATCTTCTTCGTCGCCTGCTGCAAGTGCTTCTGCAACCGTATGCCCAACATCGTTAATTTTTATGTTGACGTCTTTCATCAACAAATTAAGAATGAGTTCATACAAGTCAATATCAGTTGAAACTTTGGTTATACCAAAGTTCTCTGCATCAATATAAAGTGTACCACCAGTATAGTACAAGCCGAGCAACACTTTTTCGTTGCCGCCAAACTTAGAACCAGAGATTTCAATAAGAAGTTCACTGGTGTTATCGTTTGTGTTAATTGATGTTGCACCAAACAAATAGTCAAGAACTGGTGTTAAGTCAAGATCGCCTGCTACCCTCAACTTATAGTTGAAAGTCATTGGGTCATTGAATGTAAATGGAACAAGTGCGACATTGTTATCATCGCCAAGTTCAAAGATTGATGTTCCTTCATCACCATAGAAGTCAAAACCAAGACCTAGATCAAGAGAGACATATGGAGCATCTAAAACATCTGTAAATTCATCTGGATTTGCTGGGCCAAGTGGAACATCTACAAGACCAACCTTGAAACCATCAAGAGAAACTGTGAAGTCCATGTTGCTACCTACAGCAAGCCAAATCTCGAGTTGCAAATCATCAAGATCAAGGCTGTCTGGTACAGCAAGACGAATACCACCATCAGCTTCTGCTTTTTCAAATTTAATATCAATACCAGTAAGGCCGATCATTGACAAAAGTTTATCAATAAGACCTGCTGCGAGACCAATTTCGATAAATCCATCTGTAACTTTAATCTTACCAAGAGAAGTTGCGATAAGTCCGATAATATCAATATTACCAAGATCAATGCCACCAAGGAGTCCGCCCTCATCATCAGCCGCAAGAGCATCAGATGAACTCTCGCCTGTAAATTGTCCGACGAGATTCATGATGTCTGACACTTTGACCTTAACCTTTTGTACGCCAAGCATCAAGACTGACAAGTCAATGTAGATATAACCATCAGACAAACAAATATAAACTACTTGTTCGCCATTTGTTGCTTTATTGATTGTGAGTCTAATTTGAGAATTAAGGAGAGTGTCAAGAGTGAGACCAGTTGACAAATCAATACTTGCATCAAGGTTAACCACAAGACCGCCTTGGATGTTTCCGAGTGTAAGCAAAATGTTTGCATACATGCCTGCGAGGAAGTCATCTGCAATGCCAAGATGTCCAAGATCAATGTCAATTTCGCCAATCTTTCCTTCAAGTGTTTGCAAATCAAGTGTTAAACCTGTGCTAAGTGAGATATTGAACTTGGATATATCAAGTGTACCATCTTCCATAATACCGATATAGCTTGCGTCATCATAGATGACATCGCCAATCTTTCTAGAGAAGGTTTCCTTGTCTATAATACTACCAAATTGGATTTGACCTGTAAGGTCAAGAGAAACGAGTGGTTCTGTAACGCCAAGACCAAGATCGAATCCAAATGTTTTTACCTTAGTAACGCCTTGGTTTGCGAAAACAAGATCAATATTTGTAATTGGTATCTTAATTCCTGCGTTATCCCCTGTAAGGACAAGCCCGAGAATTGCATCAATAACATCTTTCGTAAGAGCAACCTTAATATCAGTAATATTAAAGATATTGCCATCCATTTCAATATCAATACAATCAAGAATCATATTAATGAGAGCCATTGTATCAACCTTTTGTTCATCATCCGCAGATGAAATAGCATTGTGTGGGATAATGATTGTATTATTTGCAATAGCACCCTCTAATTCGTTCTTTGTATTTTGGAAAATAGAAATGTTATTGATTGCATCAATAATTGTGTTTCCTAATTTATCAAACAAACTATCAATAATTGCATTGAGGTCTATGTTTTCAATCTTCAATTTTGCACCAGCAAAGCTGATATTGCCCAAAGAATCTTCTTCTTTAACACCTGTTAGAAGATGGCTTGCGTCAATATAAACAGCTTTCTTGGAGCCAATGTAGTAGATGCCAAGAGCTGTAGAACCATCTTCAGAACGTAGTTCTGCTATGATTTCTGTCTTAGCATTATCGCGCGTGTTAATAGAGCCCTGCAATACAAATGACAAGCTGAATGTGCCTCTATTAAAGTCTATTTCTTTTGCGAAAAGTGGGAGGAGACTGTTGTACATATCTTCGCCCAAATACTTTGTAAGAAGATTTGTAATTAAATTGCCAAAAGAGCCAACGATATTATCGATCGTGACTGTCTTTGTAATTGCGTTAATGTTAATATCTACCCTTGCATCAAGAGTGAGGATGGAGTATTCCTCAATATTTGCAAGGCCTTCTGAATACTTATTATTAATGACTGCTTCAACATCGATGTCTGGAGCACTGCTAAATGATGCGCTAGTATAACCGAGGTTGATGCCAATGTCATTTTGGAATAAGCCATATCTCTTAATGACTTCATCTCTGCCGAAGGAGTTAAGGTTTACATCAATATCTGCACTTAAGCCTGTGAGCTTATCATCGGTAATTTCTGCTTGGAGGTAGAGTGCCATACCGCTGAGTGCACTAATCTTTCTCAGATCAATTCCGAGAACTCTGTCAATAAGATCAAATATATCTTCTGGAATGAGGCCTTGAACAAGTGGCAACAAACTTGCAATCAATGAAAGATCACAAGGAATTTGAAGTTGTTGACGTCCTTCGCCCAAATCAACAAGACGACTCTTGTTTGCACCAAACAAGAAGTTGACGATGAGGTCTTCAAGTGTCACGTTGACCAAATCCATATGGGCAAGCTCTTTGAGCACTGTACCAATGTTCAAACCAAAGATCTTATCCCAAAGAAGATCTGAGATACCTATTCTCTCAATGATGCCATCAAGTTTTGCGATGAGGTCTGTAAGGTCAATGTCACTTGTCTTAACCGCGTGCGCGCCTTTTGACAAACCACCAAGGTCAATGACTATCTGCTCATTTACATAGTAGAGGCTGAGAACTGGACCCGTTGAATCTGCTACTATTTCAACCGTTCCATCAGGCAACACGTTTGTTGTCGTACGGTTGAGTTCAATGAGAAGCTTAGATGAGTCACCTTGTGTTCTGTCATATTGCGTGTCAATGCTGCCTGCTATACGAAGAACGTATTGAGCATTATACACGTCTTTGGCAAAACCAAAATTGACCGATGTGTCGAAGTTGAGGTATCTAGCATCTTTACCTTGTGCTGAAGCAGCAAGTGCTGAATCCTTCAACAATCTCCACGCTTCTTGCGAACCAATATAATTCTCGTTCGCAATATCATCATCGTCAGTAGGATTGACAGGCGTATCAGGCTTGTCAATAACTTGACGCCCGCCACTGCTCTGACGAGAGGACGGGTTACATGCTGCAAGACTGATGACTGCAATGACTACCAGTACTAGCAGCAAGATAATTGGCAATAATTTTTGCTTTTTCATAATCTCCTCCAAGCATATACACACGTATTATGCGCGTATGTGCAGATTATTACACATAATAATTATAGCACTCTAATGCAAAAAGTCAATACTTAACTTTCGCAATCGCGCATACACAACGTATAGCGTACATGTGTTGTTTTTGCCACAATCTATTGTGGAAAATGGCGATTTTGAGAGGTTTATAAGCTTTGCTTATTTTAAAATTTTTTTAGAATTTTTAATGTTTTATACAAGTCAACAAAAAGCAATGATTTTGCGTTTGACATACAACGTTTAACATGCTAACATTTAGCCATGGAACAAGATGAACAAATAACCATAAATGAGCCTGAAACAGACACCGAAAATACCCAATTAGAACCTCAAAATACGGATGATTTTGAGGAAGTTTCAGCCCCACAAAAACTTAAAAAACCGCGCATTTGGGAAGTAGATTTCTTGCGCGGATTTTGTGTTTATCTTATGGTTCTAGACCATCTCGCAATGCTAATAGGTGGCTTCTTTGCGCCTAATTGGTATGGCTATGACTTTGAATTGTGGGATGCGTTTTCAAGATTTTGCTATTTTTGGTTTTTTGAAAGTTTAGCAAGGCGAATTATACATCCAATCGTATTGTTTATTTTCTTCTCAATATCTGGAATATCTTGTACTTTCTCAAGATCAAATCTTAAGCGTGGCGCACTACTTGCCGCAGTTGCACTTATCTATTCTCTCGCAACATATGCGGCACAAACACTTATATTTGAAGACACAGAAGTGTTACACGCAGGAAGTGTATTTGTATCATTTGGTGTTCTTCATTTTCTTGCATTTTGCATACTTTTGTATGCAATACTTGCACTTGCAACTAAAAAAACTAAGTACCAAAAGTGGATTATTGCAGGCATTAGTCTCGCTATAATAATAGTCACGGTGTGTTTATACTTCTTCTACACTCCACCTGCCAACACCCCTAAAGTATTTGGAATAGTTTTCCCACCTAAAGACATTCACGGTAATTACACTGAATTCTATTCTCAAGGTGAGATATCTCCTGGAGATTTATTCACTTTAATACCATATACTGCATTCTTTTTTGCAGGTGTTATACTTGGGCCTCTTCTTTATAAAGAACGCAGGTCATTGCTCCCTAAATTAGACGGGAAATGGCATATCCCATTTAGTTTTGTAGGAAGATATGCTTTGTATTTCTATTTGGGTCATATCCTTATTTTAGCTGGTATTTTAGAGTTAGTGACTTTCGGAATAACTGGAAGTTGGGGAATTTGATTGTAAAAAATAAAAAGCACGCAGAGCGTGCTTTTTTTATTGTCAATTTTCTAATTATTGTGCCGCTAAAACTATGCGCATTTTTCTCTCTGCATTCTTCTTGTTGTAGTTGACTTGTTTCATGATTCTTCTTGCAAGTCTATCCGCAGCAACAACACCTTTTAGCATGTATGGCTTTTCTGCATCTGATATTATGCTTATATCCCCAGTATGCCCAATTCTTTGGAATAAACGATGTTTGCTCTCGACTATTCTTATTTCGCTCAATGGAATAATCGCATTTTGAACATCAAAAACTCCATAACGCAAAACTACTTTGTCCTCTGTAACAATGAGTTCTTTGCTATACAAAGAAATTGCTTGAATTACTACTAGGAATAGAACAAATCCTGCCGAACCAAGAATGGCCCATTTTAGACCCTTGATATACGTTGCAAGAGCGATATGCTGATTGAGCTTGTCATTGATAAAACCTATGATTTTGGCACCAAAAATCCAAAGCACAGCAATAATTCCGCCTAGGATAAGCGCGATAATAACCTGCCTCAAAAATACCCAAGCTGAAAACTTGGCTTTTGCGACAATTCTTTCGGATTTAGAATATTTTCTTTCAAGAGTTTTCATAGCATTTTCCTCTATTTTAAGAATTTTGGGAATTCAGAAATTCTTAGCAGCGTACATCCGCAAGGGATATAGGTTCTCTCCAAACTCTCTTCCGAATAGCTTGGTTTTTTTGGAGCTTCTGCAAAACCATTAACATCAAATTCCCAGTTTGCAACATTCTTTGATCTAATAAGCAATTCAAACGGCGGATTATCAAATGAAAATGGCCGTTCTCCTATTTCATGTACTACCGTTCTTTCCGGCTCAAAAAGCGTTCTTACTCCACCGTTATTCTTTCTAGAAAGAATAGGGGCAATAGACCAACGCTTTGTAAAGTTGATATAGAATACTCGTCTATCTTCTGCCGTAACTTTAATATCAGCTGGCACTTTTTCGCTCATAAGAAGGTTGCCTTTATATAAGCTTTCAAATCCCTTGTTGGTTTCTTCTGCTACAAGCGGGATATCTAATTTGATCATAAATGTGCTGCCTGTTTTTAGCACACATTTAACTGATATCTGTTTTGTACCACTAGCAACCACTTGGCCGCCAGAAATGAGGCGAATTGTAGTATTTCTTGGTGCACGGAAGTTAATTCTAACTTCCGGTTCTCCATCTACATGCTCAACTTTAAATGCTACTGTGTTTCTAAATGGATAGCCAGTGCGCTCCGATATAGTCATTCTACATCCCGCGACTAAAATATCCATTTTGCATGGAGCATAAGTCAAGAAGTTTATTTCTTCATTCTTAATCATGCACGCAGTTTGCAAATATAACGGATATGCGGACAACAATGCCACTGCCCCACGGGTCATGCGCTTTGTATAATATGCATTGTCCTCTTCTGCTCCAGGAAGTTTTCTTTGATTAGATGCTTCCACTTGATTTACAAGCACTAAATCTTGAACCGCAGAACAATCATCAAAACATGCTGCCGGTATAACATTGAACACTATGCGTTCAATAATATCCATGAGTCCATAATCACCTGTTTCTTTAACAACTTCAACAAGTGATTCAATCATTTCTACCGATGCAAGCACATCAATGCCAGCTGTAGATGAAGATAACCCTAATCTAGGCGCACACGCAAACATGCCCATAGGCGTGCCATGATAGCGCATGAGCGATGCAACCATTTTAACCGAAAGGTTCTTTAATTCATCATCGCCTACAAATCTACCATATACTGCTGGGTACTTTACTGCTTTGGCAAGATTTACACTATCAGTTTCTATTGCTACTTGATGCGCCTTTTTATGCCATTCTGCTTCTACAAGCTCATGGCTATATGGTTTAGCTCTTGGTGGAAGGTCATATGGCTCATACGTTGCAACCTTTTTGAGGGTGCGTTTTAATGAACTAGCACTAACATATTTGCCATAAGGCTTTTTATATGGGAACTTACCAGCAAGTTTAAACCAATCATTGCTCGTGTCTCTTAATTTCTCGCCAAGGTCTTGTAGCCATTCAAGGTCTGTTTCACGATACACTGCCTCTATTGCCATAATTTCTTCTAACAATCTGGCACGAGAATTAAACCAGCAAGGAGAAACAGCGTAAGTGTTGAATTGGTTTTTGAAATACTTCTTTAAGAAAGGAAGGATCCTTTCATCACCAGTATACTCATAGTAAGTCAATAAAGCTTTGATTGCCTCAATCTTTGGCGTAAGTGATCTTGTTTGTTTTGGGCCAAAATCACCACCCTCATTTGCAGAGAAAAGAATTGGGGTTAATAAACTCTGCGCTTTATCTTTAAGATTTTTGTCATCTAAGCATGCTGCTAAAAGCACTAATCCGCGTAAATAGCGAGGCAAAAATTCTCCGGTTTCCCATTCGCCATTTTTGACAAGACCTGACAATGCTCCCAGTCTCTTTTGCAAAGAGCATACAAGAGACATTTGGCTTTGGAGCCAACCCTCTGGGCGAATAGCACCTAATGGTAATTTTCTCAAATTTTTGTCAATAGATTTTGCCAATTTTACACCTTAAGTATGCATGCTAGTAGATTGCTTTAATTTTCATAACAGGCAGTTTAAATATCNNAATATCATAAAATGCTATATAAACCCGCCGTTATTGCAAATATGCGATATTGCAATCTTATTTGAATTTCTTTTCGTAGCGCCTGTCCGCGCGCGTCTTTTGTTGGGCCTCTCCATCCACATATCTTTCTATTTTTACACTGTAATTCTTTGCAGTGTGACGCAGGGAAAAATAGCGGATTAAAGAGATAATTTTAATAACCAATTTGACAACAGCAAGTATCATGTTGCCTAAGAAAATAACCCACTGCCCAAAATTAAGTGACTTATTTTCTTTCACGATTGCGGCCATTGTCATCGCTGCGAGCACAAGGAAAGCTATGTTNNGCAAGTGCTTTGAAAATCTTCACAAATTTGCCATATACTTTTATGCCAGCAGTATTAGCTGGATGCTTATAAACAAATGCACATAGCACGATAAAAATCATTACATGAGCTATAAGCAATCCCAGAATAATATATGACACCACACCATCTACCCACTTTTTAGTGAGCAGAATTGATGTTGAGATTATGGCAAAAATAGTAGATATAATTGCCCATGCTATCTCAAAGGCGCGCAGTCTTTTATTCTTTTTTGCCATCTCCAATTCAACTTCATGTTTTGCACGATCTATATCTTCTTGGGAATAGCCCTTGAGCTCATCGTCGTGAGCTGAATAGGAAGATGGCGAAAATTTAGTTTTTTGGTTCATTTTATGATTTGTTAAACTTCCTTATTAACAACTCTCTTCAAATAATCATCACTGAGTTTGATGTTTTCAACTGCTGCACCTGTATTCCAATTCAAAGGATAGCAGTGGTTGTCAATAAATTTTGTTGAGTGATGGGATTCAACATGAACACCCAACTCTTCGAGTTGTGCGATGAGTTTTTGTCCTTGACCCTTGCAGAACATATCTTTCTCTGCATATGTGATAAAGCTTATTGGAAATTCTGGGCCAACAAGTTTCAAAGGAGAAAGCACGTCTGTCCATTCATATTCACCAAGTTGTTTTGTATGAACGCCAGTATAGTCGCGGCAAATCTTATCTGTGAGATTGAAAGGCATTTTGTGAGAAAGTGCCTCGTCGATATCATAAATACCGCAGTCAAGAAGTGCTGTTCTAAATCTCAAACTTGTTTGAACTCCAAATCTCTGTTGCAATTCTTTGCTTGGGCAAATGCATCCAAGCATTGCTGAATAATATGCGCCAGCTGAATCACCAGAAACACACATGTTGTCGAGATCAAGGTTATATTTCTCTGCATTTTGTCCTACCCAGTTAAGAGCAGTCACCAAATTGTGAATGCCAAGTGGGAAAAGTTCTTTAGGGCCAAGTGCATAGTTAACGTTAACGACAAAGAATCCTTTTGCTGCTGCCCATTTTGCAAGACCACGTCTATGGTACTTGTCACCTGCAACAAATCCACCACCATGGATATAGAAGAAAACAGGATACTTTTCATCGGATTCTTTCTTGACATAATAAGTATCAAGTTTGCAATATTCACCCTCGGTGTAAGGAATATCTGTTTCAATCTCAAACTTTACATCTTTGAATCTGAGCATCTTCTTTTTGTTTTGACCACCGTCAAACAATTTATCAATTGCTACAAATAAAAATTTTGGAAGTGTCATAATTTACCCCTACATATAAGATATATTTTAGTTTATCACACCTGTGCGCAAGTTTCAATACCAAATTTAGTCTGGCCAAATTTTATAAATTTGAACATTAAAAAACCGCCCTGTTTGGACGGTTCCAATTTTTGAAGATTATTTAGTTAAGTTTATCTCTGTTGAGTTCTATAAAATCTCTCATATTTTGTTTGATTAAATCAAAGAAACCCTCGACTATTTTTTTGTCTTCATCATTACCGCGAATAGCTATAGTCATAGTCATTTGCCCCTTCACGGTCGTAAGAGCAAGCTGCATATAAGGCTTGTATTTAACAGCACCTGTCATAAAACCATCAACTAAGTTTGCATCGCCTAATTTAAGAAGCACATCATTCAACAAACCAATGTTTGACATACCAATAAGCGGATTCATATAGCCGATTTTTATTGCCGTTTCGCTAATGGCATGTGGGAATACTGCATATGCTAGTTTTAATAAAGGGAGGCTATAAAGACCCATATATGGGTCTTCCTTGCTCTTTCTTACTGAACGAAGAACGGAAATTAATGTATCATTAATTGTCTCTCCCTTACCTTCAACGCTACAGACCATAAAGCCAGTATGATTTGTAAGGCCAGTATTTGCTCCGCCTGCTTCTATATGACGACGCAAATCAACCATACATGGTATAGACAATTTTTCAGATTCGTCAAACATACCAACATCATAAAGCGCACGGATATAAAATGCGAGCATAAGATCATTTACGGTAACATCCAACTTTTTTCCTATAGCTTTAAAGTTATCAAACAACTCCTTCTCTACCTTGCGTTTGCAAATCATAGTATGATCTTCTTTTGAAGAAGGGGTAAGTGGAAAATAGTGCTCATCTTTAACCGCGCTAATGTTTTTATACAAACCTTTTGCTATTTCTTTCTCTTCTTCGGTTAAATTTGAATAAACCTCATCTAGAGAACGGCTTCCAGTCTTAATGCTAAATCCACGTTCGCCTGAAATTTGTTTGTTATAATTCTCAGCCAGCTTTTTCATAAAATACTTGAAATCGCCACCATCCATGCACATATGATTAACAATCATTGCAATGGCCCAAAGCTTACCATCAGAAAAAATACCAAATTGATATTGGACATTATTATCGACAGGAATCGACCGGCATATAAATTCATCTATGGTTGAATCAAGGTCTTCACAATCAAGCTTGACTGTAACAATGTCGTCAATAGAATAGTCTTCTACAGACCAATATGGTTCAACTGCATTGACCCTAAAAGCGGAGTGAAGGATTGGCGTTTTCTCGGTAGTCCAAAGTAGAACATTCTTCATCGCGTCAACATCAATTGGCGCATCATAAATCTGAACACAATGCACCATTCTATCATAGAAATCACGGAACAAATATTGCATTTTATCCCATATTTCAGCCTTCAATATCTTAGCCATAATCACTCCTTGTAATTACAATATCGCATGTTAATCAAACTATTATGCGATAATAAACATCTGATTGTGCAATTTATTTAATCCCAATCGCTCCAATACTTTTCATCAGTTTTGACAAATTTATCAGACAATTTTTTCTTCTCTTTTTTCTCTTTTTTGTTGTTATGCAATGCCACAAAAACCACGAGTTCACACACTGCAAATACAACACCAACCAAGCAAAGCAACCAACCTGGATGCCAGAATGAAATAACTAATCCGAGGATAACATACAACATAACTGAAAGACCTTCCACAAAAATAGGAAGCTCTATCCATTTGCCTTTGCTGTTAGTAAAGAATGCAATAGCAGTATCAACACCAAGTATAAGTGCCACCATTGCGAGGAAAGCCATCCAGCTTCCATTGAATTTAAATACAATTTGCAATAACAAAAATACGAATACGCTTAACAAGACTTCAGCTATTACCACAAATAATCTCAGCGCAACAAAACGCTTTTTTGCAATTGCTTTAATTCCTGCAAGTCCTAAAAGAACTCCAACCCCCAAGAACAAGCCGCCAACAATTATGAGCCAACCTGGGTGCCAAAGATGTCCTAGCAACCCAACAAGCAAGTAAGCAACAACCAAAATGACAGTTACTGCCACACCTATAACTGTTCCGAGTAAAACGTTGCGTTTCGCAGAATTTGTTTTAATCTCTTTTTGTTCAAACTCTTTGAGTTTGTCTCCAAAATCTTCATAATCTTCAAGAACAGTATCAAAGATTAAATCCTCGTCTGTCATACCCTTAATACGAAGTTCTTGAGCACGTGCAAGCATATCTTTTAGAGTTTGTTTGCGATACTCCATAGCGGCCTTTGTGGGCGCTATAGTGCGAAAAGCAGATTCAAGATAAGATTTGAATTTGTCTTCCATAATATATCTCCTTAAAAATTTTCATCTAAAAGCATTATATCAAACAATTTGTCCGTTGACTATAAACAATTTTGCTGTTTTGTATATTTTTTATAAGTAATTAATGAAAATTTATTATAATTGTTCAAAAAAATATGTTATTATATACCTACATGATTACTTTAAGGGACTTAAAAGTAGGCGAATCTGCCGTAATAAAAACCGTTGGTGGCGAAAGTGCGCTTAGGCAGCACTTCCTTGATATGGGTGTTCTTCCTGAAGCTGAAGTAACACTTGTTAAGTATGCGCCAATGGGAGATCCTATCGAACTTTTAATTCATGGGTATGAGCTTACTCTCCGTCTTGCAGATGCAGAAAAAATTGAAGTTGGAGAACCATATGTAAAAGAGACTCTTGAAGAAATCACACCATCTGACAAATCAAAAAAGAGTGAGCGTGAACACCCTGGTCTTGGTGAAGGTGGTAAATATCACGTTAAAGCAGATGAAAATCCACTCCCAGAAGGCACAACCATAACATTCGCACTTGCGGGAAATCAGAATTGCGGTAAGACTACCCTATTTAACCAATTGACCGGTTCAAATCAACACGTTGGCAACTTCCCTGGAGTTACAGTAGACAGTAAAAGTGGAAAAATCAAAGGTCATCCTAATACTAGAGTATTAGACTTGCCTGGCATTTATTCTCTTTCCCCATACAGCGACGAAGAAATAGTGTCAAGAAAATACATCCTTGATCAAAAGCCACAAGGAATAATTAATATTGTTGATGCAACAAATATTAAGCGTAATTTGTATTTAACAATGCAATTACTCGAATTAAAAATCCCTATGGTTCTTGCTCTTAATATGATGGACGAAGTGCGCGGAAATGGTGGCGAAATAGACATCAATGCTATGGAAGAATTGCTTGGCATTCCTGTTGTCCCAATCTCTGCATCTAAAAATCAAGGCGTTGACGAGCTTATTAGCCACGCTTTGCACGTTGCTCAATACCAAGAACGTCCTGGACGCGCAGACTTCTGCGATGCATCAGACCATGGTGGCGCAGTCCACAGATGTTTACATGGTATTATGCATCTTATTGAAGACCATGCAAAAGCAGCAGACATGCCTGTACGTTTTGCAGCAAGTAAAATTGTCGAAGGCGATCAACTTGTTATAGATGCATTATCTTTGGATGATAATGAAAAAGAAATGATTGAACATATTATTGTTCAAATGGAAGAAGAACGTGGCCTTGATCGCGCAGCTGCTATAGCTGATATGCGCTTCTCTTTCATACAGAAACTCTGCGATGAAACAGTCAAAAAACCTAAAGAAAGCAAGGAACACGCAAGAAGTAGAAAGATTGATAAAGTCTTAACTGGCAAATATACAGCTATTCCTCTCTTTATCCTTATTATGGCAGCTGTATTCTTCTTAACATTTAGGGTTATTGGATATTATATCCAAATGGGTCTTGAAATGGGCATAGATGCACTTGCTAATTTAACAGATGCTGCTATGACAAAGGCGAACGTAAACCCTGTGGTTCAGTCGCTTGTGATTAAAGGCTTGTTTGGCGGTATAGGCAGTGTATTATCATTCATCCCTATTGTTGTAGTTTTGTTCTTCTTCTTGTCTCTGCTTGAAGATAGCGGTTATATGGCGAGAGTCGCTTTTGTAATGGACAAGCTTCTACGTAAAATTGGCTTATCTGGTAAAAGTATTGTGCCGATGCTCATTGGATTTGGCTGTACAGTACCAGGAGTTATGGCTACAAGAACATTGCCAAGCGCTAGAGACCGTAAAATGACTATTTTACTAACTCCTTTTATGAGTTGCTCTGCAAAACTTCCAATATATAGCTTCTTGTCTGTAGCCTTCTTCGGCAAATGGGCTTGGCTAGTTATGATTGCAATGTATCTCATTGGAATTCTAATAAGTATTTTGTTTGCCCTTATTTCAAAAGTTACTGCATTTAAAGGTGAAGCTGTTCCTTTTGTTATGGANNGCGAATTGCCAAATTACCGCCTGCCACATCCAAAAACAGTACTTATGCTTCTTTGGGATAAGACAAAAGATTTCTTGAAGAGGGCCTTCACTGTTATTCTTATTGCAACAATTGTTATTTGGTTCTTGCAATCATTTAATTTCAAATTCCAACTTATTGGAGAAGAACAAGAAAACAACAGTATTCTAGCTACGATTGCAGGCGGATTATCTTACATATTTAAACCGCTTGGTTTTGGGGATTGGCGCATTACCACATCGCTAATAACTGGTTTTATGGCAAAAGAGAGCGTTGTCGCCACACTTGAAGTTCTTGGAGGCGCCGATGTGCTGTTCACTTTAATCACACCATGGGCAGCGTTTTCACTTCTTGTATTCTGTGCACTATATACCCCGTGCGTAGCTGCAATAGCATCAATTCGTAAAGAATTAGGCATTAAGTGGGCTTTATTAATAATTGTTGGCCAATGTGCAATAGCTTGGCTATGCTCTGGGTTTGTTAGTTTAATTGGATTTGCAGCTGGCAAATTATTCTTGTGAGGCAAATATGAACACACCTACAATAGTAATAATAGTATGTATATCAGTAGCCGTTGTAGGCGCAATAATAGCAATTATTGTTGCAAGAAAAAAAGGCAAGCCAATATCTTCGTGTTGCGGAGATTGTTCTAGTTGTGGCGGGAATTGCCCATATAAAAATAAAGAAAAATAAAACAATACTAGACACACTTTGCTAGAATCATTTTTATTACACTAAAACTAATACTATTAATAAAAACAGCCCCGATTTCTCGAGGCTGTTTTTATTAATTTAAACAGTATCGGATTATCTATGCTCTAATTACATTGGCATATCAAAACCACACTCACCCATGCCCGCGGCAAAAACATATCCCCATACATAGAGTGGGGTTTCTTCTTCACCATTAACATACACTTTGATTTGCATATTGTCAGAATCATATTCCCAAGTTGTATCATCTGCAAGAACCCAAGCATCTCCAACTATATCTTTGATTTCAATTAATGTGTAATTAGGCCTGGTTTCTGGATCTGGTGCTTCTTCAAGTTCAATTTCATAGTAATATACTACTCTTTCACCATCAACAATTGCAAAGTATTTAAAAGCTTGATACCACATGGTTTCACCAGTCTTGTTACTATTATAAACGAATTGAACGAGCCATTCAACATCAGAATAAATTTCCTCTATATCCACCAAAACGCCGAAACCAAGTTCTTCGTCATACCTTGAAACAATATAGCCAAAATCTAGTTCGCCATCATATAGGCCTGCTACATAGTGCCCATCAGAAACATATTCCCAAGAATATCTATCTATTGTATCTATTTGCCATTCTACACCTTTTGCACTCATAAGAGCTTTTATTTCTTCAACAGTATATGGTCCTGGACCGACCTCTGCATCTTGATCAAAATATGCTCTCTTTATTATGCGACCATTTTCTTCATCTATTGCAAAATAGAAGAAACGATAAGAACCGTCATCGCCTTGATATTGATAAACATATTCGATCTCATCCCAAGCTGGCTCTAAAGGCCCAGCACTAATATGGTCATATGCAAGTCCAATGCCATTTTCAAAGTCATAGCCGTCAACGAGAACCTCAAATACAGGATTGCCATCGCAAGAAACCTGAACAGCCCAGTCATCATCATCAAACGCCCATGTATAACCATGTTCGCTCATATTATCACAACCAAAAGATCTGTTAGTTTTAACCTCTTCAAGTGTGAAAGGAGCTCCCTCTGGTTCTTCATCCAATTCTGACCACATATAAACGTATACTATTCTTTCACCATCTTCAATAGCAAAATGCTCAACAAAGTAGGTGCCATGTTCTGAATCATAGTATTGAGAAATATATTCTATATTTGCCCAATCAAGATGCTCACAAATACCGATTTCGTTTTCGCTATCATAGCCTTTGACTAAATAATATTCACCCGCTGGATCACCATCAAAATAAAGTTGAATTGCATGAATATCTGTTTCATATTCCCATGTTGCCACGCATGGTGTCCAAGAATCGCTATTTTCCTCAATGATTCCTTCAATTTCAGCGAGTGTAAATGGGGCTCCTTCTGGCTCTCCCTCTACTCGCCATATATACATTTCTTCTGTGTTGTTTTCTTCCCCTGGCACAAAGTGTTCAACAAGATAGAACCACTGACCATCCTCTTCAACCAAGCCTTGGGCAAGATATTCGATTTCTTCCCATTCAGGATCTTCAGGTTCAACTTCATGTGCTGGAATTGTTGTGGATGTTGCAAAGCTTGTTACGTTCATAACTGACATCAAAGTGCCGCTTGAATCTTGCATCAATGCTGCGAATTGTGCTCCAGTATCTTGGTCAACAACAACGGAAAGCGAATATGCGCTTGATTTAAGTGCGTAGACATCACCTTTCCTATCTCCGATACCAGTTCTAGTCTCGACACTATCAAATGCCATTGTGCGATATGTATCGTTTACCCAAAGCATACCTAAAATATTATTAGCAGCGGATTCCATAACATCCTTTTGATTGCCTTCAGCATCCTCAGCATATGAAAGTTTTTCACAGATCCACTTTCCCTTTTCGGCATCAAATGAATAAACATAGAAGTATACCTCATCATCTCGCAAAAACTCGGTAATACGGGCATCTCCATCTTGTTCGGCATAAATAACAAATTTGTCAGAATCCATCAAAAGCTTGTATGTGAGTTCCATCTCTGAACCTGCACTATTCATGAAGACAGAATATTCTAATCCTCCGCTTGTGACATATCCTAGCATTTTAGTTACAAATTCTGCTTGTGTTTCAGCAGGATATTTTGTGGAAATATATACATGGGTGTCTGCTGGTGGATCTGTGCCCGGATCTGTACCCGGATCTGTACCTGGATCTGTACCTGGATCTTCACCTCCTTGACCTCCGCCGCCACTTGGGACAGGAGTACGGACAGGAGTTCCTTCCGTCAATTCAAAATACCCGTAGAATGAACCAAAGTCTACTCTGAGTTGGTCATCCACAACATACCATCTCACGGTCATTGCGTCAGGTGTATATGAGTTCAGTACACCATCTACATAAAATTGTGTAGTGGTGAGCGAGCCTCTTGCATAATATTTACCATTGACATTATCTTGGCCTGTTGCTGTTAGAGCAAATGAACCATAATAAAGTAATTCCTTGTTCATGACCTCATAGGTTACATCGTTATAAACTTTGTCCCCATGTATTTCGAATGTATGGTCTTCAAATATGCTGATTGTGTAGTTTTGGAAAACCCGTGTATATGTTTCAGCTTCTTCGCTTGAGACACCCGAAACTCTGTTAAATGCCAAGATTGTATTTTCAAGTGTATCATAGCAATCATCTATATCTGCTGGTTGTCCTTGTTGTCCGCCGCTTACCTCAGGAAGCTCTATTTCTGTTTGATTGTATGCAGAATAGTTGAATGTATGAGTATATGTTGTGCCAAATGTGTTGAACTCAATCTTTTTAAGATTGCCATTTTCAAACCACACTTTATAGTTTTGAACTTCGCTTTCTTGTGTGGATCCTGTTTCTGTCCATCTGAAAAGATTGATATAGTAATAATGTCCAATCTCGCTATATGACAATTGTCTAAAAGGTACAGGAACTATACCGAGATAATCGTCAAAGAATTCATATGAATAGTAACCAGGTGTAGAATACCATGTATCATTGCTTTCTCTCAAATAAACATCATATGGGTATTGACCAAGATTGTCTGTAATATTATCTGTCTTATCATAATATGTATGACCTTGTGCCCAAGAATCTTCAATCATGTTGCGATCCACTTTAAATGTGCCGTCTGCAGAATCTGGTTTGTCAGATGAATATGCTACCGTAAATCTCTTGCCGCCTGCAAGAAGTCCACGATCCTTAAAGATAAAATCCCAATTGTATTGTTCAACTTGATATTGCTCATTAAAGCTATCGCCATTAGGGTCATTTGGAAGAGTTTCTCTTGTTGGAGATGATCCGCTATCTCTCATGTGAATAGTTGCATCAACTATTGGACCATTTTCAACTGGCACTCTAAGATCCATCCTGAATCCGCCTTCTTCCTTTGTTATTGCAAGTACTTGCATCGTCTGTGGAATATTGTGGCTGTATTCTTGGCTTTCAAAATCGTATTCCTTAAATGTTCTAAGATTTGCATATCTGTCGTTATCTTCAACAGTATATGTGCCAAAAAGAACGCCCATACCACTCACAAGTTCAAAGTCGCCATCCGAAAAAAGGCTTGCGCGTGCGCGTGTGAATGCTGATTCAATAGCAGTATCTGTGCAATCAACTGATGTTGCAACAAACTGTTTGTTTGCAAAAGCACTATCTTGAGGAATTTCACCTTGTTCACCTTGGTTTCCTCCTCCTTCGCCTTGTTCACCGCTGCCGCCTTGCTCTCCGCTGCCACCTTGTTCACCGCTTCCGCCTTGGTCTCCACCGCTTTGTTGCTCTTCGCCATCTATGACTGTGCGCGATACTTGTGGGAGTCTTGGCGACCATGATGCATTAAAATCTGTTGCTTCAATTGCAAATGATGCTGTTTCGTGGCCATCTACTGTGGTTGCTTCAGCAGAAATTGCATATTTCAGACAGCAACCTGTTGCCTTATCAACAACACATTCAATTGTCCAACCAACAGATGCGCCAACTGTTGCTGCGCCATTTCTAACAACATATTTGTCGCAAGAACGACCAAGCATTGTGATTTGTGTTTTTGTACCTTCACCAGTCAAATTTGCATAAAAGCCGAGATTTACCCAAACTTGAGAAGCATATGCTTCTGCTGTTTGCCTCAACGTTTCTTTGGTGAGATAATTATTATAGTGAGTAATCTCTTTTGTCCAAACAAGTGCGCCTGCATCATTTTGATCGCAAGAATACTCTACAAAATATTCATCGCTGCTCAAATCTAACCACATTTGGTCATCTGACTCACCGTATTGGAAATAATACAAATTGCCTTTTGCACCATAGGCATAGTATTCTTCGTCATCGTCATCGCCTGTAACTCTGATTTTGACATAAACACCATTTGCCTTCATTTCATTGAGTTTTGTCTCAATTTGTGCAGTATCGTAGTCTGCGGATGGATAGATTCCATTGTCGCTCACTCCATTGATGAGATCATCAATTTTCTTCTTCGCACTACACGAAGTGAAAACCAATGCAAACACCAACACCAGTGCCACTACGATTGTAAGAATCAAAAATTTCTTTTTCATCGTTTTGCTCCTTATATATATTTTTTTGTGTACAAAAAAAGAACCCTGATCAATTCTTCTCCGGTTCTCATTATATAGATTTTATCTATATCGTTCAATATGCGTACCCGCGTACACGGGGGTGATTTGGGGGTGATTTTTAATTTAAACTATAAAAAAACAAAATATTAGCCAATTGTGTGCTTGAGTTTTTCCTTTAATTCCTCTCTTGAAGCAACTTGCATTTTTTTATAAACAGCTGTTCTATGTGTTTTTGCCGTATTTTCGCTAATAAAAAGTTTTGTTGAAATTTCATGTAAAGATAGCCCCTCAACAATCAAATCGGCTACCTCCATCTCTTTTTCCGTTAATCCTACTGCCTCGTAAGCTTGTTCTTTAGTAAGCGTTGTATCAAATTGCATATATTCAACTTCTTGTGCCGTAGTAGAAACACCTTTATGCCAGAAAACAGATGTCGCTAACACTATTACATCTCCAATGAGGCACACTGATAACCAAATTTTAACTTCAGAGGCATTGGCCCAAAAGAACATAACTGTAGTAATAACAGCAATTATGATACCTGCAAAATTAGATACTATTGGGGCAACTTTTAACATGTGCGAATCTTTGTATTTTCTAATAATATTACATAAGATGTAATAAAGGTTCATCATACAAATGTTAAATGTTGCACCTGCAAATGTTGCAGATAAGTATGAAATAGCTTTATTGTCTGTAAGAACATAAGCAAATATGCATACTACTGCAAAAGAAAAGCCGGTAATCAAAGTTACAGTGGCAGGTTTTGGTGC
>DBVO01000023.1:300-28675 GCA_002308215.1 Christensenella sp. UBA1262 | reverse complement strand
AGAAATATCTTGCATTTGGCAAAACAGGCGTAAGTTCTTCAATTACAAGCATACTGCTGCTTACCGCCACAACGCCACCTATACAAGCCAAAATAAGCGGAATATATAACTTTTTCTGGAATTCCTCTTGGATAACAATTTCCCACTCTGTATCTTTCTTCTCAAAAATGCATACTACAAGAGCAACTACGCTGAGAGCAAATATCAACCACCAAAATTCAGCTGTTTGACGGTTAAATCGTACTGAGAATACGCTGACACCTGCCACAAGCAAATGGCAAAAAGTTATGCCAAAAAGTCTCTCACTATTGTTCATCTCATAAATATATGTGAGGAGCGAACAATCTGCTATTTGTCCAAGTAACAACGAAAGAAATATGAGATAAATAAGATTTGAACGAGCGCCTTCAAAAATTGCGCCAAACAATATCATCAACACCGCAAGTATCGTCATGACAAGCTTTGGAATTGCAAGACGACGATGACGGAGTATTAAAAACCCAATTATAATGCTTCCAAGAAGGGCAATGTGCTGGTAAAGGGCCATCATGGAAAACTCAAAGCTTAATATTCCATCTTCATAGATGAAATACTTTGTCGCGCACATAAAAACGTATGTGTACATAACTGTCCAATAAATGACATTTGCCCACTTCCCTTTGCGTACGTTTTTAAACAATCCAGCTTTTTGATCTGTTCCCATAAATAATACCGCATCGTTTGCGTAATATTGATATATAAAAATAATAACACCTTGAAAATAAAATTTCAAGGTGTTTTCTGAGTATTTACTATTAAATTCATTAATCTTGAGCTTCCGCCTCAGATTCTTCTACAACTTCTGCTTCAACTATTTCTTCATCTTCTACTGGTTCATCAACTACTTCAGCTTCAGCAACAGGTTTCTCGCTGATTTCAGGAGTTTTAACAAACAATTGTAAATAGCCAAACAAGATAGCTCCAAGAAGGAATATTTCGCTTAATGTTCCAACTATTGCATACCATGGATAAGTAATTCCATATTCACTATATCTACGGTTATAATCAGCATAAATTCCAAAGTCGAGGAATCTTGCAAGCAATCTGAATAAAATGTAAGCTAATAATAAGCAAAGAGACACAATATCTACAACCTTGTTTTCTTTGATCTTGTCAATAAATAAACCAAGAATAACCATAGCAAAAATTGATAGACCACAAAGAGCTGCAAGGAAGTCAAACGCAAATGAAGCTTGTTCAATTTCTGTATCTCCTGCCCAGCCCATCAAACTGTAAATTAAGCGTATCGCAAGATAACCAAAGAATGCAAGCCCAATAAAACGTGCTGCTACATCATTCTTTTTTACTAATGCAATAATTAATGCTGCAACGAGTCCCCCAAAAGCGAACAAGAAGAATAAGCCACCTGCAATAATGCCGCCTTCTCCATCCCCTGCATCCATTCTGCCGATTGCGTACAGAATTTCAAATAACGCATATGCTCCTATAAAGATAAAGAGCAAAAGTTTTGCTGGTTTTTTAAGTGCTGAAATAAGTTTTTCCATAGATCTTACCTCTATAAATTTTTTTATTTTATTAAAATTAATTATTTAAAGCTGCTTCGATTTCGCGCGCAGCATCTTCTATAATATCGCTTATTGACTCAAAACGATTTACAAGTGGGCTATCAATATCAAGAACGGCAAATATTCTACCATCTTTTCTTAATGGCACCACTATTTCAGAACGAGAATCGGCATCGCATGCAATATGTCCCTCAAAACAATGCACGTCATCTACCACAACAGTTTTATTCAACTCTACTGCTCTTGAACATACGCCTTTACCTAGTTTTAAATGAACACAGGCTGGTTTACCTTGAAATGGGCCGAGGAGGAGCTCATCTTCTTTCAAAAAGTAGAATCCCGCCCAGTTAATATCAGGAACAACACTAAAAATAAGTGCTGATGCATTTGCTAAATTAGCAATCTCATCACTTTCCCCTTCAAGTAAACTTTGCATTAATAATGGAAGTTTTGACAGGTCATTCATGTTAACTCCTTAAAAATTCACAAATATGTGACAATACCCATTTGGATTTTTAACTAAATACTTTTGGTGATATTCTTCTGCTCTATAGAAGTTTTGTAATGGCAATACCTCAACTGCACACTTTTTACCATTTTCCTTTTCAACAATGGCTATTTCCTGTTCAGCTATAAGCCTATCTTCTTCGCTCTCAAAATATATCCCCGTACGATATTGCTCGCCCTCATCTTCGCCTTGCTTATTAACAGAAAACGGGTCTATAACACGCAAAAAGCGATGAAGAAGTGCTTTTTCTGACAAAACTTCCTCATCATATACCACCTTCACCGTTTCTGCATGTCCTGTGTTTTCGTGCTTAACCTGTTCGTATGTTGGGGCTACAGTTCTTCCGTTTGCATATCCAACTTCTGTTGAAACAACGCCCTTTGCGCTATCCAAAAAACGTTGCATTCCCCAAAAACATCCGCCGGCAAGATATAGAGTTTTCATATGCTAAAATCTCCTTGTAATAACAAATATAACACACATTCTTTGTTTTTGCACGTACTTTTCTATTCCGTACGTAACGCAACAACTGGGTCTTTCTTTGCCGCAATGGCTGATGGTATAAGACCACTTATAATTGTTGTTAAGAACGAGAAGCATATCAGCAGTAATGATTGCCACCAGGATGGTTCTAAAAGATCTTTTATTTCAAGTACCTTATAAATAATTGCATTTGCTGGAAATTTCAGTATGAATCCTAGTAAAACACCAAATATACCAGATGCCACACCAATTAAGAATGTTTCAGCTAAGAATAAGCCTGCAATATTTCCTTTCCCAGCACCAAGCGCACGCAATACACCAATTTCCTTCGTTCTGTCTTGAACTGAAATATATAGAATGATTGCAACTAAGAGCATTGCAACAACAACCGCTAAAATTGCAACCGCTATTAGAACATATGTGATGGTGTTAATCATCTGTTTCATAGATGACGAAATCTCTGAAAGCTCATCTGTATAGGTTACTGTATAATCAACCGTTGAATTAGACAACTCAGGCGTTTCTTTAACATATTGATTAAAATCATTAATGAGGTTTACGATATTGTTCTTGTTATTAATGGAAGATGGATAGAAGTAAATTGATTTTGGCTTTTGCAAATCTAGTACTTGCATATCCTTTTTCCACTGAGAATAATCAGATGTGGACATGTTCTCGCCAGTTATAACACTCTTAATTCCAGCTGTTGCCATCTTTGCAAGAGCAATTTGCTCTTCCATTGGTAAATCTTCGGCCTCGAGTTCTTCTTCTTGCATCTTTCTCATTATGCGTTGGCCTTCAGCCATTATCGCTAAATACTTTTGATATTCAACTTCTTGATCATGGACCAAAACGGAATCATTAATCCCGTTAATAACATATTCTGCTAAGGCTTGTGTATAGCCAATCGTTCCGCCAATACACCCTGCTGCTTGACCTTCCTTAAGTCGGACGATTGCGGAAACATGAAGTGGCATGCTCTTTGTTTCTACAAGTTCTTCTGTTACATTGTATTCGTACAATGAGGTTTCGGTATTGTAAGTATAATAATCAGTCGGTAGCATAAGCGAATACTCTTCAGTCAAGAAGTCATTAAAATCATATTCCATCTTAACTTCTTCAGTACTACCGGTTAAGAATGCAATGAGCATGTCAACTACGCTCATCTTATCCAAGAATAACAGCGTGTAATCTGAAATTTGATTATATTCATCAACTACAACGACAAGCCCACTTCTGCCGTATTCTGTTGTATAGTCTGGCCACTCGCCCGCAAGAATGTCATATTGATTAGAAAGAACATTTACGTCGTCTACCATCATAGACCATCCGCTCAGCGTGTCTATAAGAGTTTTGATTTGGGTTTTGGTGTCTTCGTCAAGTCCGCCAACTGCCTCACCTACTCCTTCCATTACGATATCAGAAAGAGGGTTGATCTTGTTATAACCCATTTCGCCTTTATGATATATTTGCAAATTAAGGCCGTAGTCTTTGCGAACAGTACCCCAAGCAGAATCGTAGTGCTCATCTAGATAATTGGAAAATTCCGATATGTCATTATCAATCTTAAACTTGTATTGGGCAGACTCCATATCGTCTACAACTGAAAGGATTACCTTTTTTACATAGACAAGTTGCTCATCAGTATACTTTTCTCTTAAATTGTTTTCTTCAGCAAATGCATCGAAAGCTTTAGAAAGGTCTACATTGTCGGCATGGATCTTTCCGCTGTCAATAGCACCACGTATCATCTCAAGCAAGTCATTTGAGGAGCTACTAACTTGTATAGGATATTTTGATAACGACTCTGTCTCATACTTGACAATATAATCTGAAAAACCAACATTTAATGCAAGTATCAAAAAGATACAAATGATGCCAATACTACCAGCAATTATTGTAAGTGCTGTACGTCCTTTTTTATGTATAAGGTTGTTAAAACTTTGCTTAATTGCAGAGCCAAAACTCATGCTTGCACGTTTCTTACGGCCGCGCTTCTTTTCTTTGATAATTTCATTATTGGTGGTTTGTTCTACTGTTTCGATACTATTAACTACTTGTTCTGTAATTTGTGCATTCTCTTCCTGATGTTCACATGTTTGGATTTCATCTGTGTTATTATCCAAATCTAGGGCATCATCAAAAAGGTTATCACTTGTCACAAGGCCGTCTCTCATTGTGATGATTCGGTCTGCATATTTTGTTGCTAACTCTGCATTATGTGTTACCATAATGACTAGTTTGCTCTTTGATATTTCTTTTAAAATATCCATGATAATTATCGATGTTTCGCTGTCTATTGCACCTGTTGGCTCATCTGCGAGAATAACCTCTGGATCGTTTACAAGTGCACGTGCTATAGCTACACGTTGGCATTGTCCACCTGACAATTGGTTAGGTCTCTTCAATAATTCATTCTCCAACCCAACTCTCTTTAGCATCTCAATTGAACGCTCTTTTCTTTCAGCACGTGTTACGCCAGACAATGTAAGCGCAAGCTCAACATTTGCCAACACACTCATGTGAGGAACAAGGTTATATGATTGGAAGACAAACCCTATAAAATGATTGCGATAGGTGTTCCAGTCGCGTTCAGAATAATTAGCGGTTGATATACCATCTATTGTTATCGTGCCGCTTGTTAATCTGTCTAGGCCGCCTATCACGTTCATAAGCGTCGTTTTGCCGCAACCAGATTGGCCAAGAACACACACTAGGCCTTTTCTATTAAAATCCAATGTCACGCCCTTTAAAGCGTGTACCACTGTGTCCCCTGCCACATAATCTTTTTTGACTTCGTCTAATCGAAGCATAACCATACTTTTGTCTTCCATAATTCCTCCAAAGCGTGTGGTTGTACACTATTATCCTAACATGTGCACGCGAAAATGAAAAGATTTATTTTTTTAAACAATAAAAAACTCCGGAAAACCGGAGTTTTTTCTATAACAATTTATTGCTTATTATTCCTCTTTTTGCTCTTCCTCTTCGATAGGTTCTTCTTCGATTGGTTCAGCAACTGGTTCGTCTAATTCGCCAGATTCTACTGGAACATCTTCGAGTTTTTCTGGGGCAACATCATCTGCCTCAACAATATCGTTGCCACTTTCTGCAAGTGCGCGGAGATGTTCTTCTTTTTCTTCTTGAAGTTTAGCAACTCTCTTTTTGGAGAGAGGATAAACGAGGAGCAAAATAACCGCCATTACTCCAAACATGCCAGCAGGAATAAGTGTTGACAAGATGAACATAAGTCTAAGTTGTCCTTCACTGAATTCAAATCCGCCTAGTGCTGATTCATAGTAACCCATCGCAAGAAGAGTTACACCAACAGCAATTGCTGATATTGCTTGACCAAGTTTTCTGAAGAACATGAAGAACGCATATGCTGTGCCATCATCACGAGAACCTGTTTTGACTTCAATTTCATCAATTGCATCAGCTGCCATAGCCCAAACTTGTAATACAAAGAAGTTAAGGCCAATACCGCTTATCAAGCAAAACACCATAAAGATGTATAGTGTGGCGCCTCCCTTGCCCATAAACAGCAAGAAGAACATCGCTAGGTTTGCAACAGCGGATACAGCCATTCCTATACCGCTGACTTCTTTCTTACCGAACTTTTTAACAAGCTTTGGTGTAAAGAACATTAGTACTGCCATTGGAAGATAAGTTAGTACTGTTGGCAACATCGTCCAAATACCTTCTTTTCCAAAGTAGAAGTTGATAAGATAAGAATAGAAACTTTGGATGAACATTTGACCAGCGAGCAAAAGCATACTTGCAAGAGATACTGCGATCATTGATTTGCTCTTGAAAAGCTTCTTGAAGGCTTGCATTGTAGCGCCCTTTTGTTGGACAACAGGCATTGGCTTTACTCTTTCTTTGTTGCCAAAGAAAGCTATGAGAAGCATTGCAAGTGCAACTACTGCCATAACCACAACACCAATTATAAGAATTGTATAATTGACGCCACCTTCTTGATAGCCTTCTGTGCCTGGTTCACCTTTTGCTGCTTTAAATGCAACCATACCAATTATCATAACTGGCATACTGCCCATAGCAGCACCAACTGAACGCCAAATTGAAAGTTTTGAACGTTCTTTATCATCAAGCGTAACAACTGATGCCAAGGAACCATATGGTATTTGAATAACCGTATAGCACATACCAAATAGAATATAAGTTACTGCTGCATAAACTGAAACACCAACCGATCCTGGTTCAGAGCCAAATCCTGGCCACTTAATAAACATAAATATTGCTGATAGTGCAAGTGGAATTGAACCATACAAGAACCATGGACGATATTTTCCCCAACGAGATACCTTAACTGTATCGCAAATTCTTCCCATAATAGGGTCGTTGATTGCGTCCCACACACGAGCCACAACAAACATCAACATGATGTAGAGAGGATGCAGCAAGAGAACGTCTGTGTAATAACGTTGAAGAAGTGTGGTAACTAAACCAAACACCAAACAGCAACCAGTATCACCAAGAGCATAAGCTACATAATCTTTGCCTTTAAGGCCGCTTGCTCTAGCGATATAGCTATCGTTTTGCGCGCTTTGCACGCTGCTAGTTTCTTCGCTCATAATAAAACTCCCTTATTTGTTTTATTTTATTTTGAAACTTGTTTTAAAATACTCCACAGGCATTCAGTATCAAAGATACTGCGCTTATAACCATAAGAATATATGTGATAAGCATAAATGCCTTTTTATTTAATTTCTTGGCAATAAGATTGCCAGTAAATATTGCTACAACTAATACTGCAAGAGATATAGCAAGAACAGTCATCAAATGTCCAACGTTATCCGCTGTAAATGCACCAGCGATTATATCTCTTACCAAGTTTACTAGGTTAAGCACAATCCATACCATGGAAAGTGTTGAACGGAACTCATCTCTGTCTTTAAGCTTTTTGGTTGCATAAATGATAAGAAGTGGTCCACCACAAACAAACATGCCGTGAACTATTCCAGCTACAACCAAAATAGCATAAAGTGCTATTTCTTTTATAGTAGCGTATTTATCTACCTCTCCTTCAGCAAGCTCTTTTTCTTTTTTGAAGAAAGTGGTATAAATGCCGATGATTGTAAATAGAATTACAAAGCCTGCAAGGATGAAATACAAAATCTGTTTAGAAACATTTGCAAAATGGATAATAATAAATCCAATTGCCATGCCAGCTCCCATTACGAGACAGATTTTTAATACTTCTTTCCAATTTATTGACTTGTGGTTCAATATAACCACACCAATTGATGCTGCTATTCCTAAAATATTAAGAATTAGCCTTGCCTCATCGCCTCCAATTAATATAATTGAAAACGGCATAGCAAGCACAGTACCGGCAAAGCCGGTAATTGTCTGCATTATATTGGAAAGCAGGACCACTATGAAAAATAGCGCGTACCTTGCAGTGTTGTTCATTAGAACTCTTCTACCTCAATACCAAGCATGTTTGCAAGCACTTTCATTTCTGCTGCGATGTCACCCATTGCAACTACAAAATGTGGCTCCCATCCGTTTTTAACAGAGTTTTCTACAAGAGCCTTTGAACTTTGATCTGTCTTTATAACAATGCTTGTCCCAAGGAATTGTTGAGGCTTGTCAAGTGCCTCGCCTGTAGACAAGAATAATCTAAACTCACCATTGGCTTTTTTGCCAATACGGAAAATTGTAACTCTTGGTTCCGCCTTGCAACCAAATTCAAGAGTTGGCCCTATCTTTCTATTGCAGTGCACGCCTGCTCTTGCGCCTGTATCTTCGCGCGCAAGTGAACATGCTGCTGTTCCACAATGCCAGAATGTTACAGTGTTTTCTACGGCATCCATTGAAACTGGATCTCCAAAGAATGTAGGACGCTTTGTTAGGAAGCTACCCATATACATAGAAAGTGCTCCATATGTATCTGCTTCGCAAGAAGATGGCACATCCAAATCATTAAGAATTGCTAGCACTGCACAAACCGGGGTTCCAAATGCTGTAAAGAAATCTGGCCAACATCTTGATGAAAGAGCTCCAATGTTGTTTTTCTCTACATAATCCTTATATGCTTTATAAAGTCTTGCAAAATCGCTAACGTTCTCTTTCTTAATTTCATCAAGAGCAACGATTCTATTCTTTGCATCTTTCAAATATGATGCAACTTCATCATCTGAATAAGATTTTGCAAGATCGATAAGCTCTCTTGCTTCTATAGACAAAAGATTTGCACCAAATTTAGTAACCATCTCGCTATCAAGTGCACGACCAAATCCAAATCCTTGAGGAGTATGGCCTATTTGCAATATGTTAAGATGTTTGAGTGCAACCCTAAGTCTTGCAGCACTCAATGCTGCTGAGATCTTTGATTTTACTTCGTCATCTTCTGGTGAGCCAAAAACATATTCAAATGGACGACCAAATGCAGAAAGAACATTTGCTGCTGAATATGCCCCTGTTAAAGAATTGAGGCGAAGTCTGCCACCATCTATAACTGGCTCTTTCAATGTCCATAAAAGTACTGGGCAATCAAGAGTACGAAGTACTTCCGTCATATATGCACCATTTGCGAATGTGATGTTTTGCACAACAACAAAATCAGGATGCTTGTCGTCGATAAATGCATGGAGCTTATCTAAAGACAAAAGCATTTCGCTTGGTACAAGTACTGAATCATCAACACTTTTCAAAAGTGCAACTGACTTGTCAAACTCTTTTTGAGCGCTTTCCAAATGAAATGTTGGAACGCCAATTGGGATATACAAATAATTAAAACCCATAGTTTATTCCTCATATAACGACACTTTAACTGCCGTTTCTGTTTATTATCGCTTAATAATGCAATTCTTTATTCTCACCGATAAGACCTGGGAATGCGCCCTGTTTCATCAGTGGTTCTCTGTCCTTATGAGACAACACCCACTTGTTTCGTTGGAGCAAAAGAACAGATTCTTGGTCTCCGTTTTGGTGTTTGTTATCTAACGGAGTATTAGTTCCTCTTGGTAAAATAACGATGCCTTTGAACCCTGCATCTGTAACTTTGCATGGTGAGAGATGTAATGTTGTTTCATACATTTCAATTGCTGTTCCTTCAGGGATAAAGAACACCTTTTCATTGCCCACATAGAACTTGTTGTCTTCTATTTCCCATACATGTCCAAGCACAAGCATAAATGGTGTTACTGCAACATTAATTTCAGAGCCCTTATGATACTCAAAGCCATTGTATGTAGAATTACGGCCATTACAGTATCCAATTTGGACTGGCATGCCACCGTATAATACGTCTTCTACCTCATCCTTAACCGAAAACTTTTCGAGTTCAGGAACAGAGGCAACATAAATGTTGCCTTGCTCCGGTATTGGTGTAGACTCTTTCATATATTCTACAAGACCTGAGAAATCATAGCCATTGACTATTCTGCCATATGGCTTGAACTCCGAATCCAAAACAGAATATATTTTTACATCATTGACTTTTCTTAATCTATCAATCATTAAAAGTCGCCTCTTACTGCTTTGAAAGTTGCGCGGAAATCTTCTTTGCCAATGCCCTCTTCCATGCACTTATCATAAACATGTTTTGCATTTTCCATTCCTGGCATTGGGAAATTACTCTCTTGTGACATACGCTCACAAATACCAAGGTCTTTATGCATGTTCTCTATTGAGAAAGCTGTTTGCCAATTCTCTGCATCAAGATTCTTCCATTGGCCATCCAAATAGAAGTTTTGACCACCGCCATAAGAAATTGCTTTAGCAAAATCTTCAATGCTCACTCCATATCTCTTTGCGAGGTTGATTGTCTCGTTGACACCATTTTGAATTTCTGCAACAAGCGTATTATGGCATATCTTCATAACAAGGCCCATGCCATTTTCACCCATACGGATAACATTGCAGCCCATATATTCAAGAATTGGTTTGATTTCTGGGAACAAACTCTCATCACAACCAACATAAATGCCAAGAGTGCCTGCTATAGCAGCTGGTTTGGATTTAACTACTGGAGCATCTGCAAATTGTGCTCCCCTTGCCTTAACCATATCAGCCACTTCACGAGAAACGGATGGGTCTATTGTTGACATATCAATGCAAGTTTTACCCGCACTAATATATGGGAGAAGTTCTGTATAAAGAGCTCTTACGTGTTCAGATTTTGGCACCATAGAAATTATGATGTCGGCATTTTTTGCAACTTCAATATTGTTTTCGCAAGCGATTGCTCCATCTGCCTCAAGTTTTACAACTTGATTTCTATTTAAATCATTGCAAAAAACCTTATCATTATGTTTTTTAACTATGTTTGCACACATGGACTCGCCCATTATACCGAGTCCGATAAAACCTATTTTCATACTATTCCTCTTTTAGTCTGTGATTGTTTTATCCCAAGCCGCTGTGAATTTTGCCATTCCATAATCTGTAAATGGATGATAGAAGCTATCTTTAAATACTTGGAGACCTGCTGTTACAATATCTGCACCATATGTTGCACATTCTGCAATTTGTTTTCCGTTGCGAACTGCTGCACAGATAATTTGTGTCTTACCATAGAAACCATAGTTTTTATAAATATCGCAAATATCGCAAATATATTGGCCACAATCTTCACCGCTATTTTCTTTCCATCCAATAAATGGTGATACAAACAAGGATCCATTCTTTGCTGCGATAAGTGCTTGTGATGGTGAGAATACGAGAGTAACGTTAGTTCTAATTCCTTCTTTTTCAAGTTTTCTTGCTGCTTCGATACCGCCTGGAATGCATGGGATCTTAACAACAAAGTTAGGAGAATAACTTGCTATTTCTCTTGCCATCTTAATGATATCTTCTGCTTTTTCAAGGTGTGGGTTTGTTTCAACAGAAATTGGGAATTTATCCCATCCTTCAATATGTTTTTCTTTGCAGAAATCTGCTAATTCTTTAAGAACAACTTTGAAAGGTTTGCCGGAATTCATAATATGATTCGGGTTAGTTGTAACACCATCGATACCAAAAGTATCATAAGCTTCACGGATTTCATCAATCTTTGCACTGTCTAAAAAATACTTCATTTTTTGCCTCCCAACACGTAGTGTTGATATATGTTTTTATTTATTATTCGTTGATTACTGCTTGAAGTTGCGCAAGCACTTCTTTGTTTTCTTTTCTTACGAAAACTGGGGTTTTCCCTAATGGACAATCTATCTCAAATGTTCCACCTTTATATTCTTTGCCTGTCCAGAGATGAATCCATTCATCGTTTGGCAAATAAACTTGCATTGTGCGGGCTTTTGGACGACAAACAGGAGCAACCAGTATGTCTCTTCCTAAAAGATATTCATATCCGTTGTTATATGCTTCTTTTTCGTCATAATAGAAGAACAGAGGTCTCATAACGCCGACGCCTTCTTCTGAGTTCTTTTTAACAGCTGCCTTAAGATATGGTTTTAGGCTAACATGTATACGACTCATTTTAGAACAGAAATCTAATATATCATCGTTTTTATCAAATTGAACATTCAGCTCTGGATTTAAACCTTCATGGCCGCGCATTAATACCGAGAATGTGTTCATCTCAAACCAGCGTTTATAAAGTTCCATATTTCTTCTCAAATTAAGAATTGTGGTATAACCGCCGATATCTGAATGCACAAGACCAAACCCGCAAACAGAAAGTGACAATGATGCAGGAATAATTGATGGAAGGCCAAAATCTCTTGAAAAATCAGGATGGTTATCTCCATTCCACATCATTACAGAATATTTCGGCGTAGCCGAATAACCAGAACGAGTAAAGAACATAACTTCGCCTAGTTTTCCTGTTTCTTCTAGCGCTTCTCTGTTAACCTTTGCCCATAGAGACGGCCACATGTTATGAACAAGTTCAGCTTCTTCGCCACTATATAAAACACAATCTGTAGGTAAATACTCACCAAAGTCTGCCATCCAACCAGATAGACCAAACTCGATCATGTTCTTTTTAATTATGTTTTTAATCCATTCGTATGCTTGTGGATTAGTTAGATCTACCATTGCCGCAGGGAAAGTAGTTATTTTAACAAGATAATCATTTCCATCCATATCTTTTACGCAATAACCCTTTTCTGCTGCTTCTTTATATAATGGCTTTTCTATTGCAAGGAATGGATTGCAATAACCAAGAACTTTACATCCTTTTGCATTCAATTCTTTTATTGCTTTATCAAGGTTAGGATACAATTCTCTATCCCATTCCCAGTTCCAGAAAAGTTGCTTGCCAACAGCAGTTACTCTTCTGCCTTCCCAGTCTTGGATCCAAACACCATTTACTTTGCCACCATGATTTATGACTTTGTCATACTTTTCAAGCATGATGTCTGTGCCGCCTTGAATACCGAGGATCTGGCCATCATATACCCAATCAGGCAGTTCTGGTTGCCTGCCAACTATTGACGTCAAAGACGTCATGAGGCCTTCAAAATCATCGGCAAAACCAATCCAGAAAGGAGAAATCTCATCTGTTTGAAGAATTGTTCTATCTCCTCTAAAATCAAAGATGCACCTAGCCGTTGTATCTGAATGGTAAAAATACTTTTTTGAGCTTATAAATGTTGGCTGTTCATAATATGATTCATAATTTGAAAATTGACGTACAAAATTCAAATCCTTAAAGCCTAGCATGTTATTAAGGATCTTAACTGATGTTTGCTTAAGATTAATATGTTCTGCTACCCAAATTGTAGCTTTTTGACCCTTTAAATTAAATTCTGTGAAAATTTCGCCAGTGCCATAAAACCCTTCGTTTTCATCAGAAGGAAGTTTAAACCACATGTGGTTATACTGTGCAAAACCTTGAGGAATAAAATGAATTTTGTCCCCATCAACAATAAGGCGGAGCCTACCACGCCTAAAGATTATGTAGGCACCATCTTCAACAACATGGAAACGTATGATTTTTCTTAAATGCTTTGATAAAATTTTTTCTTTAATATCAAATGATCCACGGCTCATAGAATAACTATTTTCGCCGTTGCCAACTGCAAAGATTTCATCTCCAATATTAAACGCAAGCCTTTCTTTCCCATTTAATAGGATTGATAGTCTTGCGTCTAGTTGTTTAATTTCTAACATTTTTCACCTATAAAATAATAATTATATTATTATTCTAACATAAATCAGGAATATGTCAATATCAATGGTGCTCTGAAAAGCCAATAAACTCATATAAAACTAAATAATTAATAAAAGTGCCTTGTTTTTAACAAGGCACTTTTAACTGCATATTCTTTCACTTTAAAAACAAGTCTCTCACATCTAATTATCTGTTAAAGAACCCTTTATAAGGCTCAACATTAATATATCCAACAGTATACCCAGTTTCAAGAATAGCCTTTTTGAGCTCATTTTCGTTTATTTCTGTGGCGGATATAAAACTTGCTTCTTTTTTAATTCTTGTTGCTTTAACTCTCTTTGCAGATGGAACAGATTTTCTGATAATATCGCAAACGTGAGCCTCGCACATCCCACACATCATACCTTCTATTTTTATCGTATACTTTTTCATATGCATTTTAATTAGTTGATTCAATTTTGCTATCTTTTTTTTGTTCGTTGAATTTTTTAAAGGTTTCACATTGATAGCACCCTTGACAATGAGCACAATCACAACCACAATCACATGTTGGTTTCCCTTTTGCTTTTTTAACGGCTACCGATATTAGAACACCGATTAAAAGTGCAGCACATGCTATAATCAATACTATTTCCCACGCGCCCATAAGTGTTTCCTCCAATCTTTTCCGTATTTGTTCCAAAGCACGATGCCAGTCACAACAAGTGCGATGACAAACAACCAAATGAAGAGTGTCCACCACCATGAACCAATTGTATAAACCATTGCACCAATGCAATAGGATGTTGTGAGCCAGAACACAAGTGTTCCATTGTAACGTTTTTTATTATCAAGTTCTGCTTTTGCTGTACCAACAGCTGCAAAACATGGGATCGTAGTCATGTTGAATGCAATAAATGAAATTATTGCAGGTACTGTAATGCCAGTTGCCATAATCATAGCTTGAACTGCATCAACACCATCTTCTGCGTCAATCGCCAATTTACCAAAGTCCATACCGACAACCGCCATTAAGCAGGCAGCAAGAGTTGCGAATGTTGCAATAACATTTTCTTTTGCAATAAGACCAGCAACAACTGCAACAACGAATACCCAGCCATATTGGCCAAGTTGAGAACCAAATCCAAGTGGAGTAAAGAGTGGTTGGAAGAATTGTGATACGCCAGCCAAAATACTCTCGTTGATTTGTTCATCCTCAAGGAAGTGCCAATTGAATGAGAAGTGAGACAAAAGCCAAATAACGATTGTGGATGCCAAGATAATCGTGAACGCCTTTTTGACAAAGTGTTTTGTCTTATCCCACAAGTGTGCCATAAGGTTTTTGAATTGTGGTGCGTGATATGCTGGGAGCTCCATGATAAATGGAGGGGTTTCGCCCTTAAGTGTTGTGCTTCTCATAAGCAATACAGTAACGATTGCTGCCACTATGCCAAGAATGTACATGCCAAACGTAATTGCATCTGCATTGCTTATTCCGAACCACGCTACTATTGCTCCAGCACAAGCTGTCAATATTGGAAGTTTTGCACCGCAAGAGAAGAATGGTATAACTCTTATAGTTGCCGTTCTTTCTTTTTCATCTGCCAAGGTTCTTGCATTAATCATTGCAGGAACAGAACAACCAAAGCCCATGATCATTGGCATAAATGCTCTACCAGAAAGTCCGAAGCGACGGAACATTCTATCGAGAATAAATGCTATACGTGCCATATAACCACTATCTTCAAGAATTGAGAAGAACAAGAACAACACGAGAATTGGTGGCAAGAATGAAAGGACAGCTGAAATACCATCAAAGATACCATTATTAATGAGACCAATCGCCCATGGTGCCATACTGCTTTCTTCAACGAGGCCGCCAAGCCATCCAAAGAATTGGCCAACTATTAAGTCATTCCAAACATTATTTATAAATACGCCTGGCGATGACAGCTGCCCATCATATAACGTAGAGAGTATTAAAACGCCTGCGTTTAAAGGCTCACCTGCTTCATCCAATAACCCGAGTTCTTCAAGTGTTGGGAGTTTAAATATTGCTCCTAGATACAAGAAATCTTCAGCAAATGTAAGATGGAATATTGCAAACAAGATAACAACAAAAATTGGAATACCCCAAATTTTATGAGTAAGCACCTTGTCCGCTTTATCCGATTTTGTCATCTTAAGTGTATCTTTCTCTTTCTTTGTGACAGCAGATGCAAAATTCTTAGATATGTATTTATATCTACCGTCTGCAATAAGTGCCTCAAAATCATCTCCAAATACTTCATCAGAGAAAGTGTGCTTGAATTCTTCAATCATTGGGGTTGTCTCTTTGTGCATTTCAACCTCAATTGAATCATTTTCTACGAGTTTTACTGCATGGAAGAGCGGATCCTCAACATTTTGTCCTTTGAGAGCAATCTTAACATCGCCGATAAGATGTGCTACCGGTGTGTCGCTGAGAACTGTGGCTCCCTCGCGTTCTGCGCCGCTTGCCTCATAAGCTCTGTTCATAAGATCTTTAAGACCAGTTTCTTTAAGTGCAGAAATAGCAATGACTGGAACTCCAAGCTTAGCTTGAAGCTCTGCAGCATCTATCTTATCCCCAGCCTTTTCAACTGCATCCATCATGTTAAGAGCAACTACAACAGGAACATCAATTTCTAAAAGTTGTGTTGTAAGATAAAGGTTTCTCTCTAAGTTAGTTGCATCAACAATGTTGATTACACAATCTGGCTTTTCATCAAGAATATAATTTCTTGCAATTACTTCTTCTGGTGTATATGGAGATAAAGAGTAAATGCCTGGAAGGTCAATGATTTGAACAGGGTTAGGAGTCTTTTTGTAAACACCTTCACGCTTATCAACTGTGACACCTGGCCAGTTTCCTACATGAGCTGTAGAACCAGTTAGGCTGTTAAATAAAGTAGTTTTGCCGGAATTTGGATTTCCTGCTAATGCAAATTTTTTCATTTGTCTTCTACCTCCAGCGTCACACAGATTGCCTCGTTCTTACGCAGTGTAAGTTCATAACCGCGTAAGGTAACTTCGATAGGATCTCCCAGTGGAGCCTTTTTTCTCATATAAATATCGGCACCAGGAGTAATACCCATATCAAAGAGTCTCCTTTTTATTTTCCCTTCAGCAAGCACACGTTTTACTGTGCCCTTTTCGCCTATTGAGAATTGATCAAGAGTTTTTTCCATATATTTCTCTCCTTATAATAAAATCAAATTAATATAGTTTATCGTTTATTTTGACATGATAAAACTATTGTTCTGTAAATTATGCGACAAATATCTTTGTTGAGATATCCCTATCTAATGCGATGCGCCCATCCTTAACACGACACACTACACTACCACCAGAACAGCTTAAAATAGTTATCTCGCTGTTCAGTGTAATGCCAAGATTTTCAAGATGTTTCTTTGTCTTGTCATCTGCTGCAATACGCACTATTTTTAATAGACAATTTGTTGGTGCTATAACAATTGGCATATATTTCCTCGCATTCACAAATGTGAACATTTATTCATATTCACAAATATCTTATACCCCTATATGCCTATTGTCAAGCAAAATGTGAACATTTGTTCATATTCGTGTATTTTTGTCTTATACATAAATAATGATTGCTTATATTCTACTTATTAGATATAATGTAACTATGGAAAAAGAAATAAGACAACCGATACAACAGCGCTCTATAGAAAAAAAAGAACGCATAATAAAAGCAGCCTACGAATTGTTTTCTGAAAAAGGCTATCACAGCACCATTACTTCTGACATAGCAAAGCGTGCTGGAGTTTCGACTGGAATCGTGTATGGATATTTCACAGATAAACGTGACATCCTTTTTTATGTATTGAAAATCTACATCAAAGAAGTAGCAACGCCTATTATGGATTATTTTTATTCAGTAGATTCAAATACTCCCCTTGAAGAAGTATTCGACAATCTAGTATCTCTCACTCAAAAAATGCATAAAAAGAACGCGAATCTTCACAACATTCTTCATTCCGTTGCATACACAGACTCAGCGCTAAACGATGAATTTTTAAATTTAGAAAATCATATAACCATATCCGCTTCTAAAAAGTTGCGAGAACTAGGCTGCACTCCAGATCACCTAGAAGAAAAAGTTCATATTGCCATGAACGTTATCCAGTCATATGCTCACGAAGCAATATATGATAAACATGATTACATCGACTACTCTGCAATGAAAGCTAGTGTTGTAAGAGTACTCGTCGATCTATTCGAATAGCCTGAAAATTTTTGAATACAACATATTTTAGAAACATTAAGCAAGGGCTTATTATTTATAATAGTTAATTCATATTAATATAAATGCGCTCGGATGAGCGCATTTCTTATGTTAATGAGTAATCTCTATCAAGAACAATATGGATATGATAATCAGGTAATAGTTCATGCAGTTTATCATGAACTGCTTTATAAATCTTTCGCTCATCCTTTGATTCAAGAGATATTATCACATCAAAATTAACCGTTTTTGTCTCTTCATCAAGATAAAAGCCGTGAACTTGTATAACCTCTGGAAACTCCTTAATAACGTCATCTATTATGCCTTTAATATGCCTTGATTCTTCTGTTTCTTCGTGTTTTGCATAAACACCAACTGTCATTACAGTATGATACTTATCAAAGCACAAATAAGCTATGTTTCGTTCAAGTCGCTGAATCTCATTTGCGGTCATTGAATCTTCAACTTCGACGTGGACACTTGCTATATTTCTATCAATACCATAGTTGTTTATAATAAGATCGTATACTCCGTATACGCCAGGTGTTTCAAGAATATCTTTTGTCATGTTTTCAACAAACTCTTTATCTGTTCGTTCACCTACAATCTTGGATGCGGATTCTCTGAAAACATCAACTGAGGTCTTTAAAATAAACAAACCAATGGCAATACCGATATATCCTTCAAGGTGGACTCCAGTTGTATAAGATACTATAGCTCCTACCAATGTGCCTAATGTAAGTATTACGTCTAAAAGAGCATCGATACCACTGGCCTTTAAAACATCACTATTAAGTTTTTTACCACGCATCTTAAAGAACAGCCCTAAAAATACTTTAATAGCGATAGCTATTGCCAATATGATAAACGAATAAATGGAATATTCAGGAACTTCCTTATTAATAAGGCTTGTTATGGATTCATATATAGCAAGGGCACCAGCAATAAAAATAATCATTGCAATTATTGCAGATGTAATAAACTCTACTCTTCCATGCCCATATGGGTGCTTTTTATCTGGTCGTTTATTTGAAATCTTTGTGCCTATAATTGTAACAACGCTGCTCAGAGCATCTGTCAAGTTGTTAACAGCGTCCGTAATAATGGAAATAGAGCGCGCAAAGACGCCGACAATAATCTTGCCTACTACAAGCAATACATTGCCTCCTATGCCCACTAGGCTGGTTTTAATAATGTCTTTTTCACGTTTTACTAATTTGTTCTCTTCCATCTAGACATTATGCTCCATAAATGTAATATACTCTGTTGCCTAAAGAAACTCTTCCTAGATTAACTACCGTTGGCAACAACGCCTCCATTGCAGAGGAAAGTTTTACTTGTATCATTATGTTGCCATTTAATGTGCTGTAATCTCTAAGATCTTTTAATTGCTGGATATCAGTAATATATTGGCAAACCGTTTTCGTGCTACTAACTTTTACATATAAACCTTCGTAACAATCATATTCTGTATTACATACAGGTTGTTCCATGTCGCTCTCATGCGTTCCGCTCATAGCCGCGTCTGTCTTTAAGAAATATTCATATGTCAAAGTTTCTTTTGCTTCTTCATTAATTGTAAGTTTATTGTCGCCCCATGTTGAATCGATAAAGAACCATTCTCTTGCGCCATCGCCATCTACATCAACTAACACTTTATTCCAAGCATGTCCGCCTCCATTTGCCGTACCTATAATACGCATAGAGCGGATACCTTCCATGCCACAAAGGAGTGAGAATGCCTTTGATTTGCCGTCACAAACAGCTCTATAATCATCAAATACGCCTTCCAAATAGAATGCATTGAAATTAATGCCATCTGAACCTTCATAAGCTGCTGTTGCATAGTCATAATCAATTTCTTTTGCAAGCCAATTATAGATTATTTGCACCTTTTCAAGTTCTGTCATAGAAGCACTAATGTAATCTAGGAGCATTGCCTTCGCCTTATTATAAAGCGTAGATAGTCGTGTTCCTTCTGCATTATTTTCAAATACTGGTTTATATCCCCAAGTGAGCGCATGTGTAAGTTGGTTACTGTTCTTCACAAGCAATGTCTCTGTAAAGTCATCAGCTGGAATCTTCGTACGCTTGTCGGAAAGTTCCTCATAGTTTACATAAACATTTCTCTGTTCAATAGGTGTTGCTGGAGTAAATGCTCCACTTGGATTGCCAAGATTTGATGATGTGGACAACCAGAATTTTTGATGACCAAGATGCATAATGCTTGGAGATCCAGATTCATCTACACCTTGTTCAAGTGCTGTATGGAAATCTGTAGCAAATTGTGTTGTTGTATTTACTCCATCTCTCCATTCATTTGGAGCAAGATATACTTGACGTACTTCTGTATCGTATTGATCATCTGCAATCTCGTGTGTTGAAACTAAATATCCAACAAATAAGTTGAGCTCTTCTTGATTGTTTATATATTGGTCTTGAACACTACCATCCCATACGAATGTAGTTTGAATAGCAAACGCACGATCACTAAGGTCAGAGGCTGTTAAGGCATAAACTATTACCGAACGACTCTTCATGTTTTGAATTGTTGCAGTAATAACATTCTTGCCGTAGGCAAGTGGCACGTCTACACTTCTTTCTTTTGAAGCAAGCACGCGCGTTCCAGACATATCTCTAATTGTCCAAACACAATCAGCCGACAGGTCGGTGCCTTCAGGATTTGCTATTGCACTAACGGTTACAGTGCCAGGGTTTGATGTCGTTGCCGTTGTTACCTTATAAGTTGTTGATAAATCATAGGCTTTTACTACTGTTGCAGTTTGATTAACACTAAGTGTTACATTGCTAATTGGCAAATATTCTTCTACAAATGAAAGGTCAATCGTTGCATTGACAGATTGTGCTTTGTAGTCGATTTTAACTTTTACTGTTTTCTCACAAGCCACAGAGACACTAGATACATCAAATGTAAATGTTTCGTTTGTTTTGCCAACCTGAACAACATCATCAACATACCAAGAAATAGTAACTATTTCTTTTGGTAATTCAGATTTATTCCAATCTACAGCAAGTGCTATATCTGGGGCTCCAACATCGTTGATATTATGTTGAATGCTGTTATCTATTATTGAATGTGAAGATGATGAAAGAACAGGTTGAGAAAGTGTGAAATCAATAAATTCAACCTTTGCTTTGTTTGCACCTGGGACATCCTCTTCGCCTTTATAAACTGCTCTAAATTCATAGTGTTCAATTTCACGACTGCTGATAGTATATGTAACACTGCTATCTGTATCTAGAAGCTTTTCTTCTACTCCGTCTTTATCCAAGAACCAATCAATGGTTGGATCTGAAATAAGAAGACCGCCAAAATCTGCTCTTACATCAAACGAATCGCCATATCTTGCTTCAGCATAACCATTTGAATCGCTATCTGTAATTCCATTTAAAACAACATTAAATACAATGCTAATAGGAGTACTTCCTTCTATAACAATTACTGTTATAGAATTTGAGCTTGATACACCATTAACTTTTGCAGAAATAATATATGTGGTGCCGACAGAAATTGCACTCCAAGTAGATGTTTTTGATGTTTGACTTGTTATTGTACTTTCTCCACCATTAGTAGCAACATACCACTCTATTTGCTTTCCACCAATGGTAGTTTCTGTCCAGTTAGCTGTTAAAGAAAAACTATTACCGGATTCAACCTCATATGCTCCAGCACCATTTGGTTCTCCAAGACCACTGGCTATTGCAATAATGACATCTTTTACGCCACTAACCACTAATACTTTTATTGAATTTTGACTATCAACACTATTTGCGGATGCAAAAAACTCATAGCTTGTGCCGATTTCGCCAACAGTGTATCTTAAGTTTTTGTCCTTCTCTCCTTCTATTTCTTGCTTGTCCCCGCCATTTATTGAAACATACCAACGGAGAGTTGGCTTGTCTATCATAATGTGATGCCAATCAACAGTCATTGACACTTGTTCGCCTGCACCTATTTGATAAACGCCGTCTTGTTGCGACAAGTCAGTATTCATCGTAATATCAACCTTCGTAATTTTTGTAGCTTTGTCAAACCAGTTGCATGCGGAAAGTAGGCTTGTCATTACAATAATAACAAGTAGCACAACAAGTACTTTGGAGATTTTTGACCTAGTCATGGTTTCCTCCGGCTCTGTGCGCGTTATGCGCTCAGAATCGCATATTAATATAATTATTTTATTCTTTCATAGTTTTATTGTCAATATTGGTTGTAAAAAACGAAAAACAAAGGTGACAAATCAATGGTGTTGTGATAAACTACTAACTATGGAAAAAGATTATTCATTTCTTCTAAAAGAGCCTATAACTAAAGAAGATGCTCTCACTTTACATCCTATGGCACTTGCCTTTATTGGGGACGCCGTTCAAAGCTTATACACAAGAACTCGTGTAACGGTTGGCAAAACAAGCAAAACGGGCATTCTTCATCAAGAAGTTATCAAAGTTGTAAGCGCTACTTCTCAATCTGAAGAAGCAGAAAAGATACTTCCTCTTTTTGATGAAACAGAACAAGACATTTTCCGCAGAGCAAGAAATTGCAAAGTTCAAACTTCCGCTAAACACGCAGAAATGAGTGAATATAGACGAGCAAGTGGCCTTGAAGCTGTGTTTGGATATTTATATCTAATTGGCAACACAGAAAGATTAAACCATTTTTTGTCTTTATGCTATGACAATAAAAAACAATAAAGGGACAATATGTATATCTACGGTCGCAACCCTGTAAAAGAAGCTTATAGAGCTGGTAAAACTATTGACAAACTCTTCATCATAAAGGGTGAATTTGATCCTACCCTTGGCAACATACGCAAACTTGCGAAAGAAGCTAGAACTGTAGTAAGCCTTGTAGATAGAGCCACTCTTGATAAATTAGCAAATGGTGGCAATCACCAAGGCGTAGTCGCATCGGTTACAGATTTTGAATATTGCGATGTTGACGATATAGTTGCTCTTGCTAAAGAAAAAGGAGAGCCGCTTCTTGTAGTTATCCTCGATGGTATTACTGACCCACATAACTTGGGTGCAATTATTAGAAGCGCCGAATGTTTTGGTGCCCATGGCATAATAATTCCAAAGCATCGTAGTGTAACAGTTAATGATACTGTTATTAAGGTTGCTTGTGGAGCAACCGAACATATCCTAGTTGCAAAGGTTACAAATATCAATGATGCAATACGCGATCTTAAAGATCAAAATATTTGGGTTTATGCTACTGATTTTGATGGAGATGCACCAAAAACCGTAAATCTAAATGGGGATATTGCTATTGTTATCGGTTCTGAAGGCGAAGGCATTCACCGTTTAACAAAAGATCTTTGCGATGCAACCTTAACAATTCCACAATATGGCAAAGTAAATAGTTTGAATGCATCAGTAGCAGCTGGTATAGTGCTTTACGAAGCGGTTAGACAAAGAAAATAAATGTTAGATGAAAGCGAATTAAGCTTAATAAATTTAGCGCAAAACGGAGATGACTCTGCGCGAGACGAGCTTTTGCTAGAATACGCAAAGCTTGTCCGCTCAATTGCGCGTTCAATAGAAGTAGTCAACTCAATGGACTATGATGATTTGTTCCAAGTTGGCAATATTGGGTTACTCAAAGCAATAAGTTCATATAAGCCAGGCTCTTCTGCAACATTTAAGACTTATGCGTCTCACTGCATCCGTAACGCTATAATTGACGAGCTTCGTAAAAAATCTCCACTTGTCACTGTTCCTATTGAAGATGCAACTCCTCTTATAGATAAAATCCCTTCTTCTCAAAATCCAGAAAAGGACTATATAGAAAAAGAAACAGCTGATTTGTTGTTTGATGCAATTAGGGCTTCTCTTACCGACGCAGAGTTTGAAGTTCTAAAATTTTATCTTGATGGACTTTCTTATGCAGAAATTTCTTATGAACTTAATTTAGAAAAGAAGAAAGTTGACAACACACTTTACGCTGTTAAGAATAAAGTTAAAAAGATTATACGACCATAAAATACTGACAAACGATAGGAAAATTTGCACTTTTTAGTGCAAATTTTTTATTTTATGCACATGTGCGTTGACAAAAAAATCAAATGTAAATATAATTTACTTATTAAATCACAGGCGCGTATATTATGGCAAAGAAAAAAGTCTTTAACACATTTACTTTAAATATCATTTTAATAACAACAATTTTGCTTATCACATTTGGCGTTATCGTAGCGACTATTGGTTATACAAAATTCAATGACACTATAACCGAAAGGTATAACGATCATGCTTTCTACACATGTCGTAGCATCCCTATGTTTTTCACAGGTGATGATGCTGATGCATTTTTAAGAGGAGAGGAACTTGATAAACACGCTCTTGTAACAGACAGAATACAAAGATTCTGCGAGGACCAAGGTGTTGCCATTATTTATGTTATTGCGCCTGAAAAAGATAAGGATTACAAATACTATTATTCAGTAGTTAATTGCCCAAGCGCTGCTATTGGTTATACACCATGGCCACTTGGAAAAGAAATAGAGCAAACGGGATCTGAATATTGGGATATTTATAGAGACATTATGGAGAACGGCAAAGAGCGTGCTGCTGTTGTTAGAAAAACAACCGCAAATGGAGCTGTCCCTCATATTAATGTTCTAGTTCCTTTAAAGCGTGCTGATGGGACAGTTGCCGCCATTATTTGTGTGCAACAAACAATGGACAATTTAAAACAATGGGGCATTTCATATGTTGTTCTTATTGTTATCACAACTGTCATACTCGCTATTTTATCTGTTGCTGTATTTGTGCTCATTATCAGACGTCAATTTGTTATACCAATCCATCGCATTAGAGATGAGGCTCAACGTTTTGCAAAAGAAAATAGTGAACCAGAAATGCCAATTGATGGCTCTATAAGTAGAATCCACGAGATATCATCGCTTGCAGATGCACTCAGCGACATGGAACTTGATACATTAAGGTATATTAAAAACCTATCTCAAGCTTCTGCTGATAAACAAAAGATTGTTTCTGAACTTAGCATCGCACAAGCAATTCAACAAGCTTCGCTTAATACAACATTCCCTGCATTCCCTGATAGAAGTGAGTTTGATTTGTTCGCATCAATGCACGCGGCAAAACAAGTTGGAGGAGATTTCTATGACTTCTTCCTCATTGACGAAGATCACTTGGGCCTTGTTATTGCAGACGTTAGCGGAAAAGGTGTCCCTGCTGCCCTCTTTATGATGGTCACAAAGATTCTTATTAGCGAACGTGCTTTAACCGGTGGAACTCCTGCAGAAATTCTTGAGATCGTTAACAAGCGTATATGCGCCAAAAATCTCATGGAAATGTTTGTCACGGTATGGTTTGGAATTCTTGAAATATCAACAGGTAAAATCATTGCAGCAAATGCTGGACATGATAATCCTGCAATCATGAGAAATGGTAGATTCGAATTGTACAAAGCAAAACGTGGATTAGTTATCGGCGCGATGGACGATGCTAAATATACTAACTACGAATTCACCCTTGAAAAGGGTGACAAACTCTTTATCTATACTGACGGTGTTCCAGAAGCCACAAACAGCAATGCACAAATGTTCACTCTTGAAAGAATGATTGAATTCATCAATTCAAAAGCAACATGCGATCCTAAGGCAATTATTGATGAAATCAATACAATGGTTGATAAGTTTGTGGGCGAAGCTCCTCAATTTGATGATATTACAATGCTCTGTCTTGAGTATAAAGGAGCAAAATCAGAACACGAAAGAATTTTAACAATCGGTGCAGATATTAAAAACCTCCCTGAAGTTAATGATTTTGTTGACAGCTTTTTGGAAAGCCATTCTGCTTCTCCAAAGACAAGAAATCAAGTCCTTCTTGCTCTCGAAGAAGTATTTGCCAATGTCGCGCACTATGCCTACCCTCCTGATGCAGGCAACGTTAAAATTACAGAGAGAATTGAAGATGGAAAACTAACATTGATTTTCGCAGATTATGGTGTTCCTTATAATCCTCTTGAAAAAACCGATCCTGACTTCTCTACATCCATTGAGGAAAGAAAAGAAGGCGGTCTTGGAATTTATATGACGAAAAAATTAGTTGACAACATTACATATAAACATGTTGACAACCAAAACATATTAACATTGGAGAAAACACTGTGACAAAGATTGAAGAAGCAGTTTTATATGCAACAAGGATGCACGCTGGACAAAAGCGCAAGCTTACATATGCCCCTTATATTTTGCACCCAATGGAAGCAGCTGTTATAGTTGAAAGCATGACTAGCGATGAAGACTTAATAATCGCTGCACTTTTACACGACGTAATTGAAGATACCGATGCAAAGCCAGAAGACATTGAGTTGCACTTCGGGAAAAGAGTATTATCTCTTGTAAGATCCGAAACGGAAAATAAGCGTAGAGAACTTCCCGCCTCTGCAACATGGCAGATACGTAAAGAAGAATCGCTTGAGGAACTCAAGGAATCTAATATTGAAGTCAAAGTATTGTGGCTGGCAGATAAATTATCAAACGTACGCTCTATTGCAAAAGAATATTTAAAAAATGGTGATATCATCTTTAATGTTTTCAACGAAAAGGACAAAAAGAAACATGAATGGTATTATCGTACAATCGCAGATTTGTTGCGTCCAGAACTAGGAAGCACTCTTGCTTTTTTGGAATATGAAAGACTAGTAAATTTAATTTTTGATAAATAAAGGAGACGAAGATGGATTATATCATCAAAAACAAAACTCTCTACATTCCGCTAGAAGGTAGAATCGATTCTAACAATTCGGAGGCTATTGCCGAAGAGATTAATACAATAATTAACGAGAATAACTTCGAAAGTCTCGTTCTTGATGCTGATGCACTCGAGTACATCTCATCCGCTGGGCTTAGAATAGTTTTGAGATTAAGAAAAGCACACCCTAGCCTTAAAATTATTAACGTGCCATCTGACGTCTATGAAATATTTGACATGACTGGGTTTACGGAAATGATGCCAATTGAAAAGGCGTATCGCAAACTCTCTGTTGATGGCTGTGAAATCATAGGCGAAGGCGCAAATGGTAAAGTATATCGTCTTGACTCAGACACGATTGTTAAGGTTTATACCGAAGGTACGTTTGATGATATTCTTAGAGAGCGCGCTCTTGCGAAAAAAGCATTTGTGCTTGGAATAAATACAGCTATTTCATATGATATTGCAAGAATTGGCAATTATTATGGCACAGTGTTTGAACTCCTTAACGCAGAGTCTCTCGCTTCTCTCATTGCGAAAAACCCTAACGATATTGACAAATATGTTGATATGTATGTTGACCTTCTCAAAAAAATACATGCTACTGAAGTTGATGATGGCGATATGCCAAAAATCAAAGATCTTGCTTTGAATTGGGTTAAAATTGCAAAAACATATCTCGACCCAGAAATCGGTATAAAGCTTGAAAAGCTTGTAAGCGATGTGCCTGATTCAAATCATATGATCCATGGCGATTATCATCTTAAAAACGTCATGGTACAAAACGGCGAAGCAATTCTCATTGACATGGATACTTTATGCGTTGGCAACCCAGTATTTGAGCTTGGTTCTGTTTTCAATGCATATGTAGGTTTCCATGTGCTTGATATGGAGCATGCTGGAGACTTCCTTGGCATTCCTGCAAAAGCAGCAAATGATGTATGGCAAAAAACGCTTGAAAAATACTTTGGAACTACTGATAAGAGCAAACTTGATGTTTACGAGAAAAAAGCAAAGATAATTGGCTATACCCGCCTATTACAACGCGCTGTACGCCGTACAATCAGCCACAGCGAAGACCACTCAACAGAAATCGCATACTATCGCAAAGAGCTTGGATCGCTTGTTAAAGAGGTCGATGCTCTCGCTCTCTAATTCTTAACAATAATAAAAGCACTCCGTTGGGAGTGCTTTTTATTTTACATTTAACTAATTAGTCTGCTTTGTAAGGAAGAAGAGCCATAACTCTTGCTCTCTTAATAGCAACTGCAAGTGGACGTTGATGCTTTGCGCATACACCACTCATTCTACGTGGAAGGATTTTGCCCTTCTCTGTGATATAACGTCTAAGTTTTTGGACGTCTTTATAATCAATATCTTCTACGTGTTCAACACAAAATGCACACACTTTCTTTTTAGGAACTCTCTTTGGAGCACGTGGTGCTTTCAATTCTTCTGCCATATATGTTTGTTCTCCTTAATTAAAATGGAAGGTCTTCGTCGATTGGCTTAAGATCGTCAAAATCGACATCGCCGTCTTCTTCGTCACCCTTTGTTGAAAGGAATTGGACTTCATCGGCTGCAATTTCTGTGACGTAACGGCGGGATCCGTCTTGTGCGTCATAGGAACGTGTTTGTACGCTGCCAGAGATTGCTGCTCTGCTTCCTTTCTTGAGATAGCGAGCGCAATTATCTGCTTGTGCTCTCCAAACGACTACTGGGAGAAAATCTGTTTCTCTCTTGCC
>DBVO01000023.1:0-188 GCA_002308215.1 Christensenella sp. UBA1262 | reverse complement strand
AAAATCATTTGTCTCAAGATTGATTCATCATTGCGCATTTGTCTGTCAATTTCTGCTTGTGCTTCCTTTGAGCAAGTTACGTTCATAAGAACATAGAAGCCTTCAGATTGTTTGCCAATTTCATATGCAAACTTTCTTGTGCCCCACTTGTCAAGTGAATCAACGGAGCCACCAAGATTGCCAACCAA
>DBVO01000052.1 GCA_002308215.1 Christensenella sp. UBA1262 | reverse complement strand
CCGCCGACAAAACGAATTGTGTCAGAAGGTTTTATCTTAATTGCACAGGATTCAAGCATCCAACGCTTATGATAGCAAACGCCTTCAAGGACAGCACGGATAAGTTCTGTTTTGCCTGTTTCCAAACTGATATTAAAGAACATTCCACGAGAATATGGGTCTTCAAATGGACAACGATTTCCATGGAGCCATGGAGTAAAGAGAACGCCACCACTACCGGCAGGTATTTTAGAAACGACTTCAGTCATATAGCTGAATAAGCTGAGATGTCGTTTTTCAACGTCCGTGATATGAACTTTATTGTAATACACACCAACTTCGTCTAATGCGATGTGATCTTTTACCCATTCAAGGCATTTGCCGGATGTTTCCATTTCAGCAAAATAGTTAAACTTGCCAGGTTGTGCAGCAACTGTTGCTGCAATCATATGGGATACGTCTACTACGGATTTTTCTGTTATGGTTCCAATCCAACCAGAAGTGCCGCTATAGATATGTGTATCACCAACAGCAGTAGAGCCTGCGCCTACGCCGATAAGGTTAGCATCCATGCCACCGCCAAATACTTTTGTCCCAACAGCAAGGCCGAGTTCTTCAGATGCTTTTTCATGAACTGTACCTGCACAATCTGTTGAATTAATAAGGCGAGGGAAGTGATTAATGTCTACTTCGAAGAGTTTGCACATCTTCTTAGAGAAACATTTGTTCTTGTAGTCATACATTTCTGTGCCGAATGCTGAGTCATATGTCATTACAAACTCACCAGTCATGCGGCATATTAGATATTCTTTAACGTCGAGCCATTTATAAACTCTTGCAAAATTATCTGGTTCATTGGCTCTTAGCCAATGGTATTTCCACACAGGGTCTTTTACGCTAACTGGTGCAGCACCTGTAATCATAAGTGCAGGTAATAATTTTGCTATATTGCAGCCTGCTACTTGAATACCATTAGCAACGCATTTTTTCATTTCTTCTGTTGCACGTTGATCCATATAACTGAATGCTCTATGAACTGGAACACCATCCTTATCTACGAGCACTAAACCTTGTGCTTGCGAACAGAAAGATACACCTTCAATTTGTTCTGGTTTAACATCTGTTTTTTCGAAGACGGCCTTAGTCGTCTTGCACATGGCTTGCCACCATTCTTCAGGATCTTGTTCTGCGCCACCACCATCTAAAACATAAAGTTTGTAGCCTTCATTTGCTGAAGCTACAATTTTCATGTTCTTGTCTATTTCAATAAGGCAGGTTTTAAGTCCTGTCGTACCAACATCATATGCTAATACAAATTTTCCCATATTTTTCTCCTTAACATATCTACGAACATTATACCAAACAAAGCTTTTAGTGTAAATAGTCAAAATCGTCAATTTGTATTATCAATTTGTTTGCTTAAACTATCTATTGTTAATTTAACAAAAACTTATTATTGACTATTACATAGCCGTGTTATAAAATATTATTTGTGGTGAAAAGCTAAAAAATCACCCTAAAGAGGGAAAACTATGCAAAAGAAAAGAGCATTATTGCTAATAGTGGCCTTGTTAATTATTGTGGTTTCATCTACAGTACTCTTTGCATGTAACAAAGATAAAGGCCAAAGACAACACGCATTAGATCTTGAAGAGGGAACATATCCAGATATGCTCCCAAGTTTATTTAATAGCGAAGAACTTGCTAAAATAAACGCTGGTCTTTCAAGCACAGCATCTGTAGACGCAGTAAAGGAAGCTGTCTTTACAATTTACAATGTCGCTAACCGTTCAAGAAAAGTTACAGACACATCTTTGATGATTCAACATACAGAAAGTGGAAGTGGCGTTAGCGCAATGGATTTTAAAGGTTATATATTGAAGAGCGGTAAGAGTTGGTACTACCAACTCCCAAGAGAAGCAGCATTCGATGCTCTCAGCAATACTCAAGTAGCATATACACTTGACCAAGAAACATTCTATTACGCAAAGCTAGATGCAAATTCGGGCGCAAAATGTCATGATATTGATACATTCCCATATGGCGAGTTTATTTTGACAGAAGCACCAAAAGCTTATACTTTTGATGAATACAGAGAGCATAGATTTTTCCTTGATGATCAACTTGAACTTTGCAACATGAAATTAATACTTGATCTTGTTGATGAAACAAGTTCAATTTCATATAATGCTGAAGATCATATTTACACGGTTCATCTTAATATAGATTGCGACAATGGTGATCTAGATCTTTTGAAAGAGTGGGCAGCACAAGCTCAAGCTGAAGCAAACTCAGAAATGGAAGTTGAACGTACTTATGAAAAGTGGGATTCTATTTTTGAAGTTTGGGAGAATGGTTATGTAAAGTCTCTTGAATATGATGAATACTGGAAAGGTAAAATAGGTTCATTTGACTTGGATGGACCTGCAACATCATATTTTAAGTTCTTCTATGACGAAGCAGAAATCATGGCACTCTTGAAACAAGACACCAGATATAATGCACTTCCTGAAGAAGATAAAGAAGCAATGGTTTCACCACTTGAATTTATTGAAATGTATTGTGGTACAGAAATTGGTAAGCCAAATCTTGTTTCTTGGCAAATTGGTCTTATCGTGTTTGGTTGCATCGCATTTGCAGTAATTGTTATTGTTGTAGGAATTGAAGTCGCAGTGAAGAAGGGAAGACTTCCAAAACTTGCATCAAAACGTGAAGCAGCAAAACAAAAACGTCTTGCAAAGAAAAATGCTAAAAAAGGAATTCAACCAGAAGAGCCAGAGCAAAATGTTTTTAATGAATTTGAACCTGTTAATGATCAACCAGTAGAAGAAGATCAAAATCCAGAAGAATAAAAAAAAGTAGTAAAATAAAACGCACCCATTGGGTGCGTTTTTTTGTTGTTATAAATAATTAATCAATTCCTTTTACTTCGTAATCTTGGTCTTCAACGGCTTGCTTCAAAACTT
>DBVO01000039.1:12241-12850 GCA_002308215.1 Christensenella sp. UBA1262 | reverse complement strand
GAAAGTCTTAAACATAAGGTTAAACTTGCGAACACCAGTGAAGTCACTATTGCCACAAACTGGGCATGGAATTTTATGTTCAGCAATGTATGCTTCCATTTGTTCATTAGACCAGCCAGCAATGTTTTCTTCAATGCCGTGTTTTGCCATATAATCTTCGATAAGATTGTCTGCACGATGACGAGATTTGCATGATTTGCAATCCATAAGAGGGTCAGAGAAGCCTCCGATATGGCCACTTGCTTGCCAAGTTGTTGGGTTCATAATAATTGCGCTGTCAATACCTACATTATATGGATTTTCGACAACGAATTTTTTCCACCAAGCTTGCTTGATATTGTTTTTAAGTGCAACACCAAGAGGGCCGAAATCCCAAGAATTGGAAAGACCGCCATAAATTTCGCTACCTGGATATACAAAACCACGGTTTTTTGCGAGTGCAACAATTTTATCCATTGTTAGTTCTGCCATAAAAATCTCCTTGTACGCATCTGGGTGATGCGCCAACTTATAATAGTGTAAAAATAATATATCATATTATTAATGCAGTCAAATGTTTTTCAAAAGATTTGAAAAAACATATGCGTAAGAAAGTTATGTCAAATAAAT
>DBVO01000039.1:0-12188 GCA_002308215.1 Christensenella sp. UBA1262 | reverse complement strand
ATCACATGATTCTTACTCTTGATATTGGAAATACGAATATTAAAATTGGTGCTTTTGATGGTGATAATCTTGTAGCATCTTGGAGGCTCTCAACAGCAGCATCTAAAACAGCTGATGAATATGGCATGGTGATTTACGATTTATTGTTGCAAAAGGGAGTCAGTTTTGAAGATGTTGAAGCTTGTGTAATGTCATCAGTGGCTCCTGCTCTCNNGAAGGTTCAATTATGTCTTCTGTATCTCCTGCTCTCAATTATACAATTGAGCACATGTGCCGTTTTTACACGGGAAAGAATCCTCTTACTGTTACTAACGAGACTAATACAGGCTTAAAGATTAAATATGATAATCCAGCGGAACTCGGTTCAGATAGATTAGTAGGTGCAGCAGCTGCATATCATCTTTATGGCGGTCCAGTAATCGTGGTAGATTTTGGATCTGCTACGACATTTAACCTTGTTACAAAAGATGGCACATATATTGGTGGCGCTATAGCGCCAGGTATCAAGACGGCAACGGAGTCACTTGTAACAACCGCTGCAAAACTTCCACGCATAGAACTTACTCCACCAGCTAGCATAGTGGGCACTTCAACAAAAACTTGTATGCAAAGTGGCATCATCTATGGTTATACTGGACTTGTTAAGTATATGCTTGAAAAATACAAAGAGCTTCCTGAAATGAAGGGAGCAAAGGTAATAGCAACTGGTGGCCTTAGTGAATTGGTAGAAAACACAGAGCCTAACATCCTCGATGTTGTTGACCGTGCTCTTGCGTTAAAGGGACTAAAGTACATTTACGATCGCACAAAAAAATGATATTGTTTTTTGCAAAGGGTGAATGTGATAGTGACAAGTTCATTAAGTATTGTTATGGGCACTATCGCAATATAATGGTTCAACTTGGGAATGAGTTACCAGAAGTCATAGAGATAATTAGAGAAGATGGTGCAAAGCCACGCTTTAATTCAGAAGATGTATATTTTAATTTATCTCACTCTCATGGAGTTATCCTTCTAGGCATTTCCCATGCGCCAATTGGTGTGGACATCGAGAAGGTTCGTCCTGTTGATTTTGAAAAGTTCAATTTTATTGAAGCAGAAGACGAACAAGACTTTTTTGAGAAGTGGACCGAAAGAGAGAGTTATGGAAAACTCATAGGCAAGGGTAGTACAGATGCGATTCCATCAGATGCTCACTTTGAACACTTTGACGTGTTTGATGGATATCATGCTTGTATTTGTTCAGAACCGCAGAGTATACGGGCATATGAGATGTCGTTAGACTTAATGGAGTAATAAAAAAATCCGCCTTAAGCGGATTTTATTTTTTGTTTTTAAATAATTATTTGTGGCTTTCAATGTAATCCACAACGTCTTTAATTGTATGAAGCTTAGGGACATCTTCATCATCAATAACAAGGCCCCATTCTTCTTCTAAGTTCATGAGCATTTCTACGATATCAAGGCTATCTGCACCAAGATCTTTGATGATATCGCTGTTTGGTGAGAGTTTGCTTTCATCGATGTCCATTTGTTCTGCTATAAGTTGTTTAACTCTATCAAGTACCATAATAAATCTCCGTTTTTTGATAAATCAATTATACACTAGTCGTTTCACATTTGCAACAAATTTTGAATGCTATCTGTCCAAGCTTTATATAGAACAGGCAAGTCAAAAGAGTGCTCTAACATTTTACTGATTGCAATGCAATCAAATAGTGGGGCATATACATTTGCACGCTCTGTTCCATATATACCAACAGTTGTTTCTCCCAAATAAGCTATAGTGCTAGTGCCATCACCTAATGGGTTCTTTAAATCGGCCACTCCAGATAAGGCATGAAAATTATTGTGGTCAGCTAAGATAACACTATATTGTGATGGATCTTCAGCAAGTTTTCTTGTCGTATCAAATATGTTTTCAAAATCTAACATACAAGAAGGGTAATCTTCGTTTATATCGCTGACGATTTTTCTCCAAAGATTTGCAGTTTTAAGATTAACATGCGTATCGGACAGTGTAATACGATTACTCATTTTCTCTGCTAGTTCATAAGCAATACGAGCAGTACGTTCTATTTCCAATTCGCTGAATTTTAATGTGTCATATGCCTCTCGGCCAAACTCTTTAGTGGATGCAAATCCGCCATTTTCACTACTGAACGTATCTGTGACAATAACAAGATTTTGTGCCGTTAGATTGCCGGAATTTGTGCTTTTGAAACAACATTTAGCATATAAGTTTAAGTTTGCTGCAAGACTTTCAATAAGGCTCTCATGAATTTCTGGGGAACCAGAAATAATTACTGCATCGAAGGTTCGCAACTGGGACAAAATCTCGTTTGATATAGACCTTATATCAAATTTTTGCACAATAAAATCCACACCTTTTGATTTTGCTAGTGTGGTAAATTCATCAACAGGGCATATGCCTTTTTGATTGCTGTGAAGATAAGCTATTTTATATGCCATAATGTCACCGCATCTATGATATATCAAATTGCTTTTGCCGTCAAACACTTGTTGAGTTTTGATGTATTTTGAAAATATTTTGTTGAAAACAAAAAATCGTGCAAATTCACTTGCACCTTGGCGTACTAAAATGTTATAGTATTTTTTGCTTTGGCACATTATTTTTTTTGGTGAGAAATTGAAACAAAGGGCATTTTCAAAACTTACAATACTATTTTTGATTATCGTAGTTATTGCTATGCCTATTTTGCTTACCGCTTGCGGTAAGAAAGACAAAGTTCAAGTTGTCAATATAAAACTCACTTCTGAAGAATATGCCTTATGCGTTAACCGTACCGATTCGGCAATGCTTGCTAAGATAAATGATTTTCTCATTGAGATTAAGTCAAACGGCACTTTTAATAAAATCGTAGCTAGATATTTTGGATCTGGTACTCCTCAAGGAGTAAAATCAGCTCCACAGAATTCAGATAATGCACTCGTAGTTGTTACAAGCGCAGACTTCGCACCATTTGAGTATGTAGAGAATGATGTTTATTATGGCGTGGATATTGAAATCGCCGCTGCGTTTGCTAAAAAACTTGGGCGAAAACTTGTAATCAAAAACGTAGTTTTTGAATCAATATTCTATGAACTTCAAATGGGGCATGCAGATATCGCTATTTCTGCAGTTTCAGTTGTAGAAGAAAGAAAGAATCTTATAACGTTCTCAAATAGCTATTATTTCGCAGGCCAAGTCATTTTGACTAAGGCAGGGGATAGAACATTTGCTGATTGTTCTACCGCCGAAGATGTTGAAACCATTCTTAAATCTATGGATGAATCGGTGAAGATTGGTTATCAATATGGCACTACAGCATATTATTATTTGTACGCTAAGTCTAGCGAATATAACGAGGCTTTCCCTATAACAGGTGTGGGTTTTGACAATGTAAAAGATGCTGTAGATGCGATGTTGAATGGCGAAGTTGATTATGTAATGCTTGATTCTGGGGCGGCAACAGCTATCGCACAACAATACAATCCAGCAAAGAAGCGCAAGTAATAGTGCGATGCTACAACATAATATGAGGTCACGGACATTTTTGTCCGTGATTTTTTATTATTTATTTAAAATATAAGCTCACACTGGCTAGTATTTACGCTTTCGCACTTTACATATAATAAAAAGAGTGTTATTATAAAATATACGATTATGCGTATGTACGCATTATGTATATGTGTGAGGTTTATGAGATATATTGAACTTGAAAAACATTTGCAAAATGTTTTGCAGGGCGAAGAAGGCTTCGCTCCACTTTATGTTGTTTCGGGTGAAGATGACTATCTAAAAGAACTTGCACTTAGGCAATTTGAAAATGTGTTAGATAAAGATTATTCAGATTTCAATTTTGCAAAAATGTATTCTGACTGCTCAGTAGACGATCTAAAAGACGCTCTCGACACTTATCCAATGTTTGATAATGTTAGAATCATCGTGCTTTACATGGATGAAAAGACTCCTGCGGAGCTAAAGGCATTTGTTGAAGAATACGCAAAGGCCCCATCTCCAACTTCTGTTCTTATAGTTGCTATAGATGGCGATGCGAACAAAGTTCTTAAGATTAAGAAGGCTGAAAGTGTTGATTGTTCTTGTCTTGAGGAAGAGGAACTTATTCTTGAAATCAATAAAATACTAGCCGTTGAGCCTTCAGTTTCTATTAGCATGGATGCGGCAAAAGAACTTATTTCTCGCACTCAAAGTGGGATGGCAAGAATAGTTAGCGAGACAAATAAATTAAAAGCATATGCAAACGGAATAATAAAAAAAGAAGATGTTGAGAATATGGTTGTTGCAGACCTTGATTTCCAGATCTTCGAATTATCTAATGCACTTGCAGAAAAAGACGGCAATAAAGCATTAGAAATTGTTAATTACTTTTTTGCAAATGGCGTCCATGGAATTACTGTCATAAATCTTATTTATGATAAATATCGCAAGATGCTCCATGCGGAACTGAACAAGGATAAAACAAATGATGAGGTTGGACAGATGCTTGGCATGAAGGGCGGAGCGGTTTATTACCTTCGCAAAACTTCAAGCAAGTATTCTCAAGTACGTTTGAAAAAATGTGTAGATTATCTCCATTCGCTTCAATATGATGTACTTTCAGGCAAACGCCTTGAGTCATCAGCATTACAAGAAGCAGTGCTTCAACTTCTTATCATTTGACAGGAGAAATATATGGCAAAAAACCTTTTAAATAAAAAATATTATCCTCTTATTTGGGTTGTTTTGGTTATAGCATCTCTTATTGCAAATATATATTCTATATATTTGAGTTTTATAGAGCTTGAAACCGTAACCATTAGAGAGATAATTATCAACATATTCCGAGCACTATTTATTGAAGGCGCAATGCCTGCAGTTTGGTGTTTTGTATTTGCAATTGTTGTTTATTCAATCGGCGCAAGAAGATACTATGGCGTAATTTCAAGGAATGATTTTGTTTACATAGTAATGGCATTTACTGCGGTTGCTCGAATTATTTGTGGCGTAATAGAGTGTTTCTGCATATTAGAACCAAGAATTTATGTTATAACATCTTCGATGTTAAGCTTTGTAGTCCTTACAATTGCATATGCACTCATGTACTTCTTGGTTATTGATAAACGCTATAAGATGAATCCAATAGAAAGATTCGGTGCCTTTAGCACTTGGGCAGGTGTATACCTTCTTTTCATTGGAATTTCTGTAATAGTTTTGAACACTGTTTACTTGCTTGTCTTTAATGATGAACAACTTCTAGAACTAGTAAATGAAGCGCTTGTAGAAATTGCTGGTATTGTACTAGTAAAGGATAGTTTACAAATTGTTGCTAGTGCTATAGCGTTGTCTCTATATGGAGTAATCGTAATTGTCGCTGTTGTTATTGGTGAGATTATGAGAAACAAAGCAAAACACTATCAAGCGCCAGAAACTCGTGGAGACTATTTTGACAACAATCCAAATCGTCCTTATGAGATGAGAAACGACACAAATGATATATATGGTTTTGACCCAAATCAAAATCAATCAGATGATCCAAACAAAAAAGATGGAGACGATAACAACTCAGGCGGAAACGTCTTTGATGAGTTTGACATATAATAACAACAATTTCGGGAGAAGTTTATGCAATACAATTTTGTTGAATTTGTAAAAAACATCAACCTTTATGCTGTCATCGACGGTGTAATTTTGCTCGCAGAACTCGCTATGATGATTGCATTCTTCGTGTACAAACGCAATGTTAAGATGTTCATATTTTTGCTTGCGGCAATAGTGCTTGAAGTGCTTGTTTCTGTACTTGCAGAGCTCAATGGGAATACGATTTTGACCGTTTCAAGATACATTCTCCATTACGCGGTTATCTTCAATTTGATTATGGTCGCAGTAGTGTATCAAAATGATTTCAAAAACATTTTCCAAAAAGTATCTTCAAGCAGAAGCCTTGATACGCATACCAGTGATGATGACTTGCGTGATGCAACTGCAGAAATTCTAACTGCTTGCCAAGATATGGCAAAACAAGATGTCGGTGCAATTATCATTATCGATACAGCAGGTGATATCCACGATAATATTCTTGATACTGGTACTCGTCTTGGTGCTGTTATTTCAGCAGGCTTGCTTGAAAGTATCTTCAATACAAAAGCTCCACTTCATGACGGCGCTGTTATAGTGCGTGGCAACAAGATTATTGCAGCAGGTTGCTTCCTTACACTTACACAACGCAACGTCAATAAAGAAATGGGCACACGCCATCGTGCAGCTATTGGTATTACAGAAGAAACAGATGTTTTGTCAATTGTTGTTAGTGAAGAAACAGGAATTATCTCTGTTGTTCAACACGGCGAAATTAAGCGCTATATGACAATGGATAAACTTAAAGATGAAATTGAAGATGCCTATGGCATCTCTCCAACAGCTCTTGCTAGACGTGCAGAACAAAATAGCAAGAAAAAGAGATTCGGCAAAAAGGATAGATTTGACATCTAATAGATGTGATCAAGCAAACGCCAAGGAGGTATTATGCTTAATCAAGATAGCCAACTCGTATACGAAGTATTACGCTCGCTAACAGGCGATGATGACGTATACAAAATTATAGAAGCAGAAGAAGTGCTTGAAAGACTGCCAAAAAATAAGCAGTTTAGTAAAGTGCAGCTTTCAAGCATAGTTCGCGATCTCAAAGACAGAGATTATATCAATGTTAAGTATTTTACGCCTGATGAATATTGTTTGTTGACGCTTAAGCGTTTTGATAATGTTGAAGCGGTTCCACAAAAACAAGTTCAAAAAGAGAAACCAGGTAAACAAGAACGCGTACTCTATGAGCAACCAACCGAAAAAGTTGTTAAACCGGTAAAAAAAAGAATGGTATTCTTTATGGCATTCCTTGGTGGGTTGCTGGGAAGTGCTATTGTAGCAGCAGTGGCAATTCTTATCGTAAAATTTGCATTATAATTAGCATAAACAAAAGAGGTTGATATGGCACTTGAACGACAACACGTTCTTACAAAAAAAGAAAAAGCAGTAATGCGCGTTGTGTACCACGAGGCAGAAAAGCAAGGTGGTGCTTGTCTTCTCACGCCAATTGAGATATTCTCCCAAATACCACTCGATATTGATATAGAGGAAAATGAGTTGGACACAACACTCAAAAACCTTGAAGTAGATGAGTACTTCGATCTTACTCTTTCAGATAAGAAAGGGGAGCTTGTTTATTGCATAAATCTTCAAAAGAAAGGGCTTCAATTTGCTCGTGTTGAAAGAGCATTTAGAAGCAACATTATGTTCCGTTTGATTTTTGCAGCATGTACTGCAACAGTCGGCGCACTTGTGGGCTGGGGAATAAGATTGCTTATAGCCTATGTCCAAAACAAATAACAAATGAAATTTGAACTTGTCTCAAAATATAAGCCAACAGGCGATCAGCCACAAGCGATTGATAAGATTGTCGAAGGGCTTCAAAATGGATTTAATACCGAAGTTTTGCTTGGCGTAACTGGTTCAGGCAAAACTTTTACTATGGCTAATATTATTGAGCGAATTCAAAAACCTACTCTTGTAATAGCTCACAATAAAACTTTGGCGGCTCAGTTATGTAATGAGCTAAGAGAGTTCTTCCCAAAAAATAGAGTTGAATTCTTTGTTAGTTATTATGACTATTATCAACCTGAAGCATATATTCCAAGTTCAGACACATACATTGAAAAGGATTTGTCTGTAAATGATGAGATAGATAAGTTGCGCAATTCAGCAACAGCCTCTCTCTGCGAGAGAGAAGACACTATAGTTGTTGCATCTGTATCTTGTATTTATGGATTAGGTGCGCCAACAGAGTATTTTAAACAATGCATTTCACTTCGTGAAGGCGACACAATTGATCGTGATGAACTTGCTAGACATCTAGTTGACATACAGTATAAACGCGCTGATTTTGATTTTGTACGTTCAACGTTCCGTATGCGCGGCGATACTGTGGATATTTTCCCATCAACTAGTTCGGAAATAGCAGTACGTATAGAATTCTTTGGAGATACCATAGAGAGAATCTGTGAGATAGATGGTGTAACTTCTAAAGTCATAAACGAACTCAAACATACAATGATTTTTCCTGCGACTCAATATATTATCAGTGGCGAAAAAGAAGAAATATTAAGCCAAATATTGAAAGATAAAGCAGAGCGAGTAGAATATTTTAAACGTCTTGGCAAACTCATTGAAGCACAAAGAATTGATGAAAGAGTTAATTATGACGTTGAAATGATTCGCGAGATGGGTTATTGTAGCGGGATAGAAAATTACTCGCGTTATTTTGACGGAAGAGAGATAGGGCAAGCACCATATACATTGCTTGACTTCTTCCCAAAGGATTTCATTACATTCATTGATGAAAGCCATATGACAATACCACAAATCCATGGTATGTATAATGGCGACAGATCAAGAAAAACAAATCTTGTTGAATATGGTTTCCGTTTGCCAGCTGCCTATGATAATCGTCCACTGACGTGGGAAGAATTTGATAGCCGCATTAGACAAGTTGTTTGTATGTCTGCAACTCCTGCTAAGTACGAGCTTGATAGGGCTGATGATGTCGCAGAACAGATTATCCGTCCAACAGGGTTACTTGATCCAGAAGTTGAAGTTAAGAAGATTGAAGGGCAAATAGATGACCTTATTGGAGAAATCAATAAAGTAGTTGCAAATAAGGGCAGAGTACTTGTCACTACTCTTACTAAGAAGATGGCGGAGAATCTTACCGACTATCTTAAAGAAGTTGGGATAAGAGTTAAATATATGCATAGCGACATTGACACTCTTGATCGTATTGAGATTGTCAAGGGGCTGCGCGAAGGTGAATTTGATGTACTAGTTGGAATAAACCTGTTGCGTGAAGGTTTGGACCTTCCTGAAGTACAATTAGTTGCTATACTTGATGCAGACAAGGAAGGATTTTTGAGAAGTGCATCAGCACTTATTCAAACTATTGGTCGTGCTGCAAGAAATGCTCAAGGAAGAGTTGTTATGTATGCAGATAACATGACTGACAGCATGAAATATGCAATAGACGAAACTAATCGTCGTCGCAAGATTCAAGATGAATATAATAAGGCCAATGGAATAGTCCCTAAGACAGTTATTAGCACAATAAAGAATTCTCTTGAAATTACCAAAAAGGATGTTAAACATGAAGTTTTGTCAGTTAAAGATATGTATGCTGAAATTGACAGACTCAAAGGGCTCATGCAAACAGCAGCTGCTCAATTGGATTTTGAGAAGGCAATATTGCTTCGTGATGAGCTAAATGAATTGAAAAAACAAATCAAAAAACTTAGTTAAATTATGGACAAAATAATTGTAAAAGGTGCGAGAGAAAACAATCTCAAAAACATTGATCTTGAGATACCACGTGATAAATTGGTGGTGTTCACAGGACTTTCTGGAAGTGGCAAATCGTCACTTGCTTTTGATACTATTTTTGCTGAAGGACAAAGACGTTATGTAGAGAGTTTGTCTTCATATGCACGTATGTTTTTGGGACAAATGCAAAAGCCTGATGTTGATTATATCGAAGGCCTTTCTCCTGCTGTCTCAATAGATCAGAAAACTACTTCTCACAATCCACGTTCTACCGTCGGTACAGTCACTGAAATATATGACTACTTGCGTCTTCTTTATGCGCGTATAGGTAAACCTCATTGTCCAAAGTGCGGAAGATTAATTGAAAAACAAACAGTTGACCAAATCGCAGACAGAATCATGGCACGACTTGGAGCAAAAGTCCAAATACTTGCACCAATAGCACGTTTAAGAAAAGGTGAGTATAGAAAAGAATTCGAACAATTAAAACGTGCTGGTTATGTCCGCGTTAGAGTGGATGGAATTAACTATACACTTGATGAAGAAATCAACCTTGATAAGAATATAAAGCACACTATTAGCGTTGTTATAGATCGTATTGTAATTAAGGAAGGCGTAGAGCGTAGGCTTACAGATTCAATTGAGAATGCAGTTAAACTTGCCGAAGGTTTGGTAATTGCAGATTTTGATGGAGAAGAAGTTCTTTATTCTACAAAATACGCTTGCCCTAATTGTGAGCTTAGCTTTGAAGAGCTTGCGCCACGTCTATTCTCATTCAATAGTCCACAAGGTGCATGCCCAGATTGTGATGGTTTGGGATTTAAAACAGAGATTGATACTAATTTGTTAGTAACAGATTGGAATAAGTCACTTCGTGAAGGCGCTATAAAAGCAAGTGGTTGGGGTATAGATCCAGGTAATATGACTGGCATGCAGTTTAAAGCTCTTGCAAAGGCATATAATTTCTCGTTAGATGTTCCTATAAAGGATTTACCTAAGCAAGTATTGGATATCATTTTTTACGGCAATGATGGCGACCGCATTAGAATGGAGTATAATTCTCGCAGCTTTAGTGGTTATTTCAATGCTAGTTTTGAAGGACTTGCAAATAACCTTATGCGTCGTTTTAAAACTACTGAAAGTGAGCTGGTAAAAAATGAGATTTCCAAATATATGAAGAATGTCCAATGTTCAACATGCGGAGGCAAGAGATTAAAACCAGAAGCACTTGCCGTTACGATTGGCGACGTTAATATTTTCGAAATGACCGAGATGTCAATTGGAAAACTTGCTGACTTCCTTAAAAATCTCAATCTCACTAATACTGAACATTTAATTGGTGACAGAATTATTAAGGAAATTAGAGCTAGACTTGATTTCCTTGTAAATGTAGGACTTGGCTATCTTACACTTTCTCGTTCTGCTACATCTCTATCAGGTGGTGAATCACAACGCATACGTCTCGCAACTCAAATTGGTAGCGGGTTAACAGGGGTTTTGTATATTCTTGATGAACCAAGTATTGGTCTCCATCAACGTGATAATGCAAAGCTTCTAGAATCGCTCAAGAATCTTCGTGATCTTGGCAATACTCTTATTGTTGTTGAACATGATGAAGACACCATGAGAAATGCTGACTATATCGTAGATATAGGACCTGGTGCTGGCGTTCATGGCGGACAAATTGTCGCAGCTGGTAGCGTTGAAGATATTATTGCATGCCCAGCTTCTACTACCGGCAAATACTTGAGCGGAGAATTAAAAATCGAAGTTCCTTGGGCAAGACGTAAAGGCAAAGAATATTTAAGTGTTAAAGGCGCGAAACAAAATAACCTTAAGAATGTAGATATTGATATTCCACTTGGAACATTTACTGCAATAACAGGTGTATCTGGAAGTGGCAAATCAAGTTTTGTTAACGAGATTTTGTATCCAGCACTTTCAAATAGGCTTATGGGCACTAGACTTGTTGAAGGGCAATATGACTTTATCAATGGTATAGACAATATTGATAAGGTAATTTGCATTGATCAGAGCCCAATTGGAAGAACGCCACGTTCTAATCCAGCAACATATACCGGTGTATTTAGTTATATACGTGATTTGTTTGCAACGTTGCCAGATTCAAAAGCAAGAGGATATACGGCTGGCAGATTCTCATTTAATGTTGCAGGTGGTAGATGTGAACATTGTTCTGGTGATGGCATAATTAAAATTGAGATGCACTTCTTGCCAGATGTTTATGTGCCATGTGAAGTTTGTAAAGGTGCTAGATATAATAGAGAAACGCTTGAAGTAAAATATAAAGGTAAGAGCATTAGTGATGTTTTGGATATGACAATTGAAGAAGCAACCAGTTTCTTTGAAAATATTCCAAAGATCAAAAATAAGATTAAGACTCTTAATGAAGTTGGATTAGGATATATTAAACTTGGACAATCTTCTACAACTCTTTCAGGTGGCGAAGCACAGAGAGTCAAACTTGCAACTGAGCTCTCAAAGAGAGCTACAGGTAGAACACTTTATATTCTTGATGAACCTACAACAGGATTACATTCTGCGGATGTAGCAAAGCTGCTTGCAATACTCAATAGGCTTGTAGATCAAGGAAACAGTGTAGTAGTAATAGAGCATAACCTTGATGTAATTAAAGTTGCCGATCATATTATTGACCTAGGCCCAGAGGGCGGAGATGCTGGTGGCACTGTAATAGCAACAGGTAGTCCGGAAGAGTTAGTGGATAAATATATTGATACAAGTTACACGGCAGTATTTTTGAAAAAAGTATTATAAAGAAAAAACCTTCGCAAATTTGCGAAGGTTT